>CAYGYF010000055.1:0-9851 GCA_964354065.1 uncultured Dehalococcoidia bacterium
AGCAGGTGGGTGACTACTCGCTGGTGGAGGTGGAGCCCCTGACCGGGCGCACCCATCAGATACGGGTTCACTTCGCCAGCATTGGCCACCCGGTAGTAGGCGACGCGATATACGGCAAGCGGTCGCCGCTGGTGGGGCGGCAGTTCCTACACGCCTGGCGACTGGGCTTTCGCCTGCCCGCCAGCGGACGCTACCGGGAATTCGAAGCGCCCCTGCCGGCGGACCTGGAGGAGGCGCTCAGGACGCTGGGGGGAACCGCTGCGGGCTAGGGTGGCGAGGGCGGCAAGGCGTTCCTCTTGTTGAAACTCTCATCGACCTAGCGGGCGGGCCGGATTCAGGAGCCGGATGGGGGCTATTTGGGCAGCAGGGCAAGGAGTCTCCCGAGTGCCTCCTCGAACTGATACCGCCGCTCGCGTTCGGCATCGCCGCTACGAATCACCTCAGCGGCGGCCTGCCCTAAGAAGTGGCCCAGCCTAGGCTTCGAAAGTCCTGCCGCGTATGTGTCCCAGTAGTACCGCGAAAGGACGCGGCTGGTCTTCTCGGCAGGGCTCTCCTTTACGCGTTTCTCAAACTCACTCGCTTCAAGAGACATCTCCTGCCCTGCGTCCTGCGCAACTCGATTGGCCGCAGCGACCAGCTCGTCCGCCGCAAAGTTATCTTCAAATTCCCCGTGGCCCCCGTCCTGCCTCTTCCACGTCCACCAGTTCTCGCGTGAGATGACTTGCTGCTGCTCGAGCTGGATGAGCTTTTCCGGCACTCCTGGGTCCGCGTCCACGAGAATGAATGGGGCCGTCTGAGTCCCCGCGAGCATTGCAACGACCTCTTTTGTGCGTGTCAGCCTATCCGGCACGCTACCGCGCAGGACCATCAGGCCAATGCCCGCCGTCTCAAGATCGATTTGCAGAGCATCGAGGATTGGTGGTAGGGCAGCTTCCTCGGTCTCGCCCTCGATCAGCAAGATGGCATTGTACCCAAAGTAGTCAGACATACGGGCGCCGAGCTCTCCAAGCACGGCCCCATGGCCACCAGCCTGCAGGGAGCGAAATGTAGTGCCACCGCTCGGCTCGTACAAGGTCACGAAGCTGGCCATGTCCGTGTCTGCCCTGGCAAAAAGGGGTGCATGGGTGGCGAAGATCACCTGTTTGCCCGTGGCCCGACAATGTTCACGAAGGAACCTCAAGAGCTCCCTCTGCGCCGTTGCGTGGAGGCCTATTTCAGGCTCTTCCACTAGCGCAAGACCGCCGTCAGGCATCGACCAGATCATGGCGGCGATGATCATGACGTGGATGGCACCCGATCCCATGTTCGAGAGCGCGAAGGCGTCGTCGACTTCCTGCGTCTGGTTGGTGGCCACCCGCGTTGTCGTCCGGTCGTCCAGTATGGGAGTGAACACGTCCTCGACCCAGGGCACCAAGCCCTTGAAGACAGTAACGAGTTGGCGCATCCGCAGCGTCTGATTTGTCGCGAGGTGTTGCAGGAAGCGTGCGAGGTTCGTCCCGTCTGGTCTCAGCGTTGTGGACTCGTTCAGACGCACGGTGTGGTCGATGTGCCGATCCCGTCTAACGTGCCGCAACCCTGTCGCCCACCGCACTAACCATCGCAGTTCGTCACGGCCGCGCCCAGCCAGCGCC
Organism: uncultured Dehalococcoidia bacterium; assembly: GCA_964354065.1. GTDB lineage: Bacteria > Chloroflexota > Dehalococcoidia > SM23-28-2 > SM23-28-2 > JAUYDU01. Next base: position 1,632 of record CAYGYF010000055.1, read on the forward strand.
TCGCCAATCAGTCCGTCGGCTACAGTGCCTAAGGCAATTTGCTCGCGCGGCGGCGTCTGGCCCACAAGCCATGCGCCAACAACATAGTCGGGCAGGGCACCGTAGAAGTCGCCGGCGTCAGGGCCATTGGGCGTTTCGCCTCGGGGGTACAAGAGCCTCAGGCGATCATTACCGGAGCTAACCGCCATCTCAACACAATAGAGTCTCGTGTTGGTCCAGTGGGGCTCTGAGCGGCGCAGTTCCAGAGCGTAGTGGAGCGCCAGCTCTGGCCTCACGCCACCCGCGTCGCCGCCCGCAACGAGACGCCCGAAGTACTCCATTTGGTCCTCCGCGGGCAGAAAGTCGAGTTCCAGCCGCACTGGTCGGGACAGATCATGATCGGTTATGGAGTCTTCCAGCCATTCGTCGAGGCCCATTTCAGGAGGTACTGGGCTTGGAACCTCCTGGAGGTGCTCGTCAGCCCCCCCAATGAGTCGGAGCAGGAGCAAAGCATCCAGCAGAGCTGACTTGCCGGAGTTGTTGTGGCCAATCAAGCAGTTGAGTACCTTGAGACCTTGAAGCTCGCTATTGCGTAAGCTGCGGAAACCGCTCACGCGCACGTTTTCCAGTCTCATCCCCATCACCCCCGGCGATGACCCCTAAAGTGATACGGTGTCTGTCTTCGACTCACGTACGCGCCTATTCTACTGGCGGGAGCAACGGTTGGCAAGGCAGTGCCGCAAGACGCCTCTCTCACCGAACCGCGCCACCACCAGCCTCCTCCCCCCACCCCTGCTACCCGCTCCCCTAAGCCCATGCTAGAATGGGCTCACGATGACCGTGCGCGTTCGCTACGCCCCCAGCCCCACCGGCGAGCCTCATGTGGGCAACATCCGCACCGCCCTCTTCAACTGGCTGCTGGCCCGCCACGAGGGCGGCACCTTCATCCTGCGCATCGAGGACACCGACCAGGCCCGCATCGTCCCCGGCGCCCTGGAGGCGATCTTCGACAGCCTGCGCTGGCTGGGGCTGGACTGGGACGAGGGGCCAGAGGTTGGCGGCCCCCACGCCCCCTACTTCCAGTCGCAGCGGCTGGAGCACTACCATCGGGCCAGCGAGCAGCTCATCGCCGCCGACAACGCCTACCGCTGCTACTGCTCGCCCCAGCGCCTGGAGGAGATGCGAGCGGAGCAGATGCGCTACAAGCAGCCGCCCAAGTACGACCGCCGCTGCCTCAAGCTGTCGGCGGGCGAGCGGCGAGAGCTGGAGGCGCAGGGCATCCCGCCGGTGGTGCGCTTCAAGACGCCGCCCTCCGGCCGCACGACCTTCCACGACCTGGTGCGGGGCAATGTGACCTTCGAGAACGACACCCTGGACGACTTCGTCCTCCTGAAATCGGACGGCTTCCCCACCTACCACCTGGCCAACGTGGTGGACGACCACCTGATGGGCATCAGCCACGTCCTGCGGGGCGACGAGTGGCTGGCCAGCACGCCTCGCCACATGCTGATGTACCAGGCGTTCGGCTGGGAGCCGCCGCTCTGGGCTCACCTGCCGATGATCCTGGGGCCCGACCGGGCTAAGTTAAGCAAGCGCCACGGCGATACGGCGCTGCTGGAGTTTCGCCAGCGCGGCTTCCTGCCACAAGCGCTGTTCAACTTCCTGGGGCTTCTGGGCTGGTCGCTGGACGACAAGACGGAGATCATCTCGCGGGAGGAGTTTATCCGCCACTTCAGCCTGGAGCGCATCGTCAAGAACCCGGCGATCTTCAATGTCGAGAAGCTCACCTGGATGAACGGCGTCTACATTCGCGACCTGCCGCCGGATACGCTGGCGGGCCACCTAGCTGCCTACCTGGAGGAGCACCTGCACCCTGATATCCCCAGGCCCATCGATCGCTCCTACCTCGCCCGCATCGTCCCCCTGATCCAGGAGCGGATCAAGCGGCTGGACGAGGCAGCCGAGCTAACCGACTTTTTCTTCCGGGAGGGCGATCTGACCTACCGCCTGGACGACCTGGTGGGGAAGCGGTTCGCCCCGGCGCCCTCAGAGGCGGCCAGTGCTCTGGCGACCGTTCGCAAGCGGATCGAGGAGCTGGAGCCCTGGGATGAGGGGTCGCTGGAGGGGGCTGTCCGGCCCCTGGCCGAGGAGCTCGGCCTGAAGACGGGCGATCTGTTCGGGCTGATCCGAGTGGCGGTGACCGGGCGGACGGCGGCGCCGCCCCTGTTCCAGACGATGGCTGTCCTGGGGCGAGAGCGAACGTTGGGGCGGCTGGGGGCGGCGGTCAGGCGGCTGAAGCTGTAGGGGCGCCTCTCGCAGGCGCCCTCAGAACGGGGGGCAGGGGCGAGCCCTGCCCCTACGTCTCCTGGGCTATCAATTCGTTGACCATTAGGCTTCCACCCCATGTCATGGAGGCCTGAAGGCCTCCGCTACATCACTCCGCGTCCAGCGTCACTAATCCATTAATGGCCATGAGGCGGCGGCATGCCAGGCTGAACCCCAGGCTGCCCCTTCCCGGGTGCGGTCGGGAAGCAAGCTACGTTTGCCCTGAGGGGGCCCCTTCTGATAGAATCCTTCCTGGCTTGGGGAGTCGTCTAGCGGTAGGACAGCGGACTCTGGATCCGTCAGCGGGGGTTCGAATCCTCCCTCCCCAGCCAGAAGTCTGGTACAATACGGAGACGGCGCATTCGTCTAGCGGCCCAGGACACCGCCCTCTCAAGGCGGAGATCGGGGGTTCGAATCCCCCATGCGCTACCAAGCAAGCGAGAGCCCCCCGATCCCCATCGGGGGGCTTGCTGATCGATCGCTGGGTGATGGCCAGGCGTCTTAGTGGACGTGGTGGTCGAGGGCGCAGTACGGGGCCTGCTGCTCTAGTCCCAGCCTACAGCGGGCAGGCTGTTTGTCGCCGCCCTTCCCTACGTCTTATACTTAGAATGTATGCGAATGTCGTCCGATCACCGATCATGCTGGCGCCAAGCGACGACCTGAAGATCGAGAAATTCGGGCCAAAGGAAAGGTACGAGGAGGTGCGGCAGCGTTTGTTGGGCCTAGCCCCCGAGGAAGGCTAGCCCTACTAGCGTATCCTTCACTTCACCTGCGCGTTATAGATAGTGAGCAGCGCAGGTATGAGTGTGCAAGCGTTGTCGCTACTGGCCCGGGAGGGGAGCATAAGGACGACGGCTCAAGAGCGCACCTACCGGAGCGCCCAGGTCCGGCAGGAGGAGGAGCTGATCCGCAGGGCCCAGCGGTTCGACCAGGACGCGCTGAGCTGGCTGTATCAGCTCTACTACCCCAAGCTGTACAACTACGCCTACCTTCAACTGAGCGACGTCCAGCAGGCTGAGGACCTCGCCTCGGAGGTGCTGCTACGGGTGCTGGAGTCCCTCAAGGACTACCGTTTCCAGGGGGTGCCGGTGGCGGCCTGGGTGTTCCGCATCGCCCGCAACCACCTGATCGACCTGCACCGCCGCCGCCAGCGACGGCCCCAGGTCACGCTTTACGAGGGGATACCCAACGCCGACGCCAGCCCTCACGATGCCGCCGAGCGATCCATCGCGCAGGGCGAGCTCCGCCTGGCCCTGAGCCATCTCACCGAGGAGCAGCGACAGGTGATCATCTTGAAATTCGTAGAAGGAATGGACAACAGCAGCGTGGCCCGCGTGCTGGGCCGCAGCGAGGGAGCGGTAAAATCGCTTCAGCATCGGGCCCTGGTGTCTCTGCGGAAGATCCTTTCGTCCCAGGAGGGCGCTCAGAGTGAAGCATGATATTCAGTCCGTCCTAGACGAGTGCCTGAAGGCGCTGGTGGCGGGCGAGTCGCTGGAGGCCGTCCTGGCCCGCTACCCGGAGCAGGCCGCCGAGCTGCGCCCTCTCCTCCTCGCGAGCCACCAGGTGAGGGGCGTGCCTGTCGCCCGTCCCCGCTCGCACGTCCAGCAGGCGGGCTGGCAGCGCTTTCTGGGCGAGGCGATCGCCCTGGAGCGAGTGCGCCAGAGGCCGACCTTCAGCCTCTGGCGGCCGCTGCGGCCGCTGGCCATGGCCGCCTCGCTGCTGCTAGTCCCCTTCCTGGCAGGCGGAGTCACCATCTACGCCGCCTCCGGGAGCCAGCCCGATAGCCCCCTCTATGGCATCAAGCTGGCCACGGAGGAGGCCCGCCTGTGGTTCGCTTTCGATGAGAACGAGCGGGCCAACATCCTTCTCGGCCAGGCGGAAACCCGCCTGGGCGAGATGAACACGATGATCGAGCAAGGCAAGCCGGTGAAGGGGAACGTCTTGTCGGCAATGAGGGGGCGGATGGACAGGGCAGCGAACATCATCGACCGACAGGATGCCCCGCCTGACCTGGTGGAGCGAGCTAACGCTCTATCCGCTCGCCAGGAGGAGATACTGATCACATTCCAGGACCAAGTCCCTCTGGATGCCAGAAGCGAGTACGGCGAGACTCTGGCAGTGGTGCACGAGATCCAGATCCGCATTGAAGTGCGTCAGGCGGAACAGGCGCCAGCCATCGACTCGCAATTCCTGGCGGCGGGCGTCACCCAGTTTGCTGGCCAGGTAGACGCTCGCGAGGGCAACGCCTGGATCATCGGCGGTCAGCCCGTCCTGGTGGACGAGGCGACCATCGTAAGAGGCGAGGGGGAGGTCGCGCCAGGGCAGATGGCCTACGTGAGCGTCGTCCATGTGCCGGACCAGGGCTACCGGGCCATTACTATCGTCCTGCCGGCCACGCTGGACCTGGCCAACACTGTGCGCATGAGCGGCTGGGTGGACAAGGTGGAAGGAAACACCATCGAGGTCGGGGGCCGGACGGTGACAGTGGGCGAGGAGACCCTGCAGGAGGGCCAGCTGCGCGAGGGCTCGATGATAGAGCTCACGGGCGAGAGCGCCAACAAGACCTTCATGGCCAAGACGATCTACATCACATCGCCGGAGGAAGAGCGAGCGGCCTTCGCCTACGAAGGGACAGTGCAAGAGATCGGGCTCACCCAGTGGACGGTGGGCAGCCACACTTTCCAGGTTAGCCCCTCGACGCCCGTGGACGCCGGCCTGGTCGCGCTGAGGGCGGGCGCCCGAGCGCGGGTTGAGGCCGTGCAGCAGGGAACGACGTTCGTGGCCAAGCGCATCATCCTTCTCAGCGCCGCGGAATCGCCCCAGGCGGTGGCCGTGGAGGGAATCTTTCAGGGAGAGGCCGACGGCCGCTGGCTGGTAGGAGGCATGGACATCGCCGTCAGCGGGGACGTGCCGCAAACTCCCCCGATCGGGGCGCTGGTCAGGATAGCGGGACTGGAGAAGGATCAGACCATCGTCGTGTCCCAGGCAGAGCCCATTCGCCAGCCTGACCAGACGGGCCTGCTGAGGCTGGAAGGCCTGATGACGCAACTGGGCGAAGAAGCCTGGCTGGTGGGGCCGACTCGCATCCGGATCACCGACGACACCAAGGTGGGCGGGCAACTGATTTCCGGAGCCAGGGCAGTCGTCTGGGCGCAGACCGCCCAGGGCGACGCGCTGGACGCCCTCTACGTCGATGTCCTGGACACCCAATCACTGCTCGGCTCCCAGTCTCCCCAACTCACCGCCCCCCTACAGTAGTCCCCGCCGCCTCTGCCAACAGCCTGCGGAAGCGCAGGGCGTCGTCCAGCCGCCGCCGTCGTCTGCCAGGCCTGCCCCTGCCCCGGCGATGAACGCGGGACATGAATTCGGTTTCCGATGCCGCACCCTTCAGGGTGCGGTCGTGGAAACATCTTGGGTTTGTTGCCCGCCCATCAGCCATCGCCTACAATGAAGCGGGCGCCCCCGTCGTCTAGAGGCCTAGGACGCGGCCCTTTCAAGGCCGAAATCAAGGGTTCGAATCCCTTCGGGGGCACCACAGACGTTGTTTGGGATATGACCCTTACTGACGACCTCTCACTGCAACGGCCCATGCTGCGCGGCGTGTCCCATGTTTGCGCGGCTATCGCCGCGATGCTTGGGGCACCCTTGCTTTTGCTGGTTGCGGACTCCCCACGGGCGTACGTTGGCGGGGCGATCTTCGCGGCGAGCCTGATTCTCCTATACGGCACGAGCGCGGCCTACCACCGGATTACCTGGACGCCCCTCTTCCGGGCGATCATCAGCCGGCTGGACCATTCGATGGTTCTGGTGCTGATCGCCGGCACCTACACGCCGTTCTGCCTCGTTGTGCTGAACAACGCGTGGGGGATCACGATGCTGTCCGTGGTCTGGGGAGTCGCAGGCGCCGGAATGCTCATGAACCTGGCCTGGCCGGCAACGCCGAGGTGGCTCCGGGTGACTTTCTACGTCATCCTCGGCTGGCTGGGGCTGCTGGCGGCGGCGGAGCTGGCGGCGCGGCTTTCGGCCGCCCCGCTGGCGTTGCTGGTGCTGGGCGGGGTGCTGTACACGCTCGCCGGCGTGATATACGCCGTTGGGAAGCCCGACCCGTGGCCGCGGGTGTTCGGGCACCTCGAGGTCTTCCACCTGTTCGTCATCGCTGGAAGCGTCCTGCACTACTCACTGGTGGCGATCTACGTGCTGCCGAGCTAGAGGCTTCTGCCGCTCTTCCCAGTACCCCAGGAAACGGCTCACGGCCCAGGCGGCCCGCTCGACGGTGGGGTAGACGGCGAGGCCGCCGCCGACGAGCCTGGCGCGGGCCTCGTCCACGGCCCGCCGGCGCCACTCCTCGGGCGACTCCGCCGGCCCCAAGACGAAGGCCAGCGGCTTGGCTGTTCGCTGAGCCACATCCAGGAATCGATCCACCACGTGGCGCAGGCGCTCCTCGGCGTCGGGCCGCCCCAGGAGCCAGTCCTCGCCGACATTGGCGATGAGCACGTCGAAGTGAGGGCTGTCGGCCATCATCTCCAGGATTTGCATCCCTGATACCGGCGCTCCGGCTCCAGCCAGGATGGACTGGTCCACCGGGTTGCTCACCCAGTCCCATAGCTGGGGTACCCGTTCCCGCAGCGTTTGGCGCATGTCCGGCGGCAAAGGCGCAACCACCAGACCCTCCTCTTCGCAGGCGTCGGCCGCTTGGACGGCGCGGCCACCGCCGCCGCCGACCACGCCCACTCGCCGACCCGAACCAGGCCGCCCAAAGGCGAAGGCCGCCAGCATATCGATGAGCTGATCCTGGGTGTCGACCTGGACAGCACCGGCCTGGCGCAGCGCCGCCTGCCACACCTGGCGCGTGCCTGCCAAGGCCGCCGTGTGCGATACCGCAGCGCGTGCGCCCGCTGCCGTGCGACCGCCCTTATGGATCACCACGGGCTTGTGCGCGGCTGCTCGGCGCAGGGCGTTGAGGAAGCGACGGCCGTCGCTAACCCCCTCGATGTAGGCACCGACGACGTCGGTCTCCGGATCATCGGCCAAGTAGTCGAGGAAGTCAGACTCGTTGAGATCGAGGGCGTTGCCATAGCTGACGGCCTTGCTGAAGCGTAGGCCCCGGCCGGCTCCGTGGCAGACCACCTCCATAACGTTGTTGCCGCTCTGGGAGAGGAAGGCTACCCTTCCCGCCTCCCTGGGAAAGTCGAGGCGAAAGGCCAGGCCCTGCTTGGGGTAGTAGACGCCCATGCAATTGGGGCCGATGATGCGGATGCCGGCGCTGAGGGCACGGCGCTTCAGTTCCTCCTCCAACAGAGTCGCCTGTCGCTGGCCCGTCTCGCTGAAGCGACCGGTGAAGAAGTGGATGACCTTGACCCCCTTGAGACGGCAGTCCTCCACCAGGTCGAGGACGCTGTCGGCGGGGATGCAGGACACCACATAGTCGACCGACCCTGGGATGTCCTGGAGGCTGGGGTAGACCTTCAGGCCGAGCATCTCGGACAATCTGGGGTTGACGGGGTAGACGGGGCCCTGGAAGCCGAAGTCGAGCAAGCAGCGGACGTAGTCGTACCCCGGCCTGCCAGGGGTGGCGGAGGCTCCTACGACAGCGACGGAGCGAGGATGGAAGACGGCCTCGAGGTCAGCAGAGTCCATGCCAGTGCAGTCTAGGGCAAGGGCAGACATAGTTCAACGGCAGTAGGCCCTGAGGGGTTGGCTCGTCTCTTGTTACCTTCACGTAAAATCTAAGCAGCGGCGGGCGGAATCCCTTGAGACAGGAGTGCCCATCGGCTATAATCGCGGCGCATTTCCCTGTACTGTCCAAAGGAGGTAGCACCCCATGGCCGCCTTAGAGTTTCAGGACATCCTCTACGAGAAGCATCATCGCGTTCAGGGCGCCGCCTGGATCACCATCAACCGGCCCCAGGTGATGAA
>CAYGYF010000056.1:0-9716 GCA_964354065.1 uncultured Dehalococcoidia bacterium
TCCTTGGCGATGCGGCTCCTTAGGGCATCCTGCTCCTGAAGGGTGGCCGCCATCGCCTCGTTCAGTCGCTTCTCCTCGGCCCGATGGGCGCTCAGGTCGCGGGCCTCCGGCGCCATCTGGGACACGAGGGCGCGGCGGCGAGCCTCCTGCTGAGAACGCTCCTCGTCCAGGTGCGAGCGGGCGTCGGCGATGTTGCGCAGGCGTGCTTCGGTGTCGCTGACGGCGGCGCGGGTACGGGCGGCCTTCTCCTCGCCCGTGGCCGCCTGGCGCTGCATGCCGGAGGACTCCTGTTCCAGGCTCTCCATCTCTTGCTGGGACTGGCTGAGGACTCGGCGGCTCGTCTCCAGTTCCTCCTCCAGGGCGACGCTGCGGCGGCTCTCCTCCACCGAGGTCCGCGCCAGATTCAGCATCTCCTTCTCCATCGCCTCCAGCTCGAGCTGAAGCTGCTGGCGGCGGCTGATGACGCTGCCATGGCGCTGGCGGGCGGTGGCGATGCGCTCCTGCACGAGGGTGATCTGGTCGCTGAGGCGCTGGCGCTTAACGGCGCGGTCGCTGATGGCCGAGCGGCGGCTGGCCAGCTCCTCCCGCACCGCCGCTAGCTGCTCATCCCAGGTCTTGATTTCGGCCTCGGCCCGCGCCTCGTCCTGGCGGGAGCGCTCCAGGGATTGCTGGGCTGCTGCCAGGGCCTCCCGCTCCCGCTGCCAGAGGTGGCTGTACCAGGCTCGCAGGGCGTCCGTCATCTCCTGTGATAACTCTTCGTGGCGGGCGGCTCGCCGCGCCTGCCGTTCAAGCTGGGAGAGGCGGGGGGCTATTTCGCCGGCCAGAAGCTGGACACGCTCCATGTTGTCGCGAGTGGCGGCCAGGCGGGTCTGGGCTTCTTCGATCTTGAGGCGATAGCGCTGGACATCGGCGGCCTCCTCTAGGAGGAGGCGGCGCTCCTCGGGGCGGAGGCTGAGGATGGTCTCCACCAGCCCCTGGCCGATGATGGCGAAGCTGCTCTGGCTGGCGCTGGCCCGCAGGAAGAGGTCGGTGACGTCCTTGAGGCGGACCCGCTTGCGGTTGATGAGGTAGTCGCTCTCACCCGAACGGCGAGCGCGGCGGGTCACAGCTACCTCGGCGAAGTCGAGGGGAAGCCAGCGGTCGCTGTTGTCCAGGGTGATGGTGACCTCGGCAGCGTTGGCGGCCAAGCGGCGGGAGCTGCCGGCGAAGATGACTTCCTCCAGCCGGCGAGCCCGGAGCAGGCGGCCACTCTGTTCGCCCAGGACCCAGCGGAGGGCGTCGGCGACGTTGCTCTTACCCGCGCCGTTGGGGCCGACGACGGCGGTGATGCCCGGTCCGAACTCGAAGGCCGTGCGGCTGGCGAAGCTCTTGAATCCCTGAACGTCGAGGCGCTTCAGATACATAGCTCACTCGGCGGCTATTGCCCCCAGGGCCTGCTGGGCGGCTTTGCTCTCCGCCTCCTTTTTGCTTCTCCCCTGACCACAGCCCAGGCTGCGGTCACCCACGAACACTTCCACCGTGAACACCTTGGCGTGGTCAGGGCCTTCGCTGGCTACCGTTCGATAGATGGGCGTTTGGCGCCAGCCCGCCTGCGCCACCTGCTGGAGCCGCGACTTGCTGTCCAGGGCTATCTCGCCGGTCGCCAGCTCGGCGAACTCCGGCTTCAGGCAGCGCAGGACGAGGCCTCGTGTCTTGGCCAGTCCGCCGTCCACGAGGGTGGCTCCTACCACTGCCTCGAAGGCGCACGCCAGGTTGGAGGCCCGGCGGCGGCCGCCGCTGGTCTCCTCGCCGTGTCCCAGGAGCAGATAGTCACCGAGGGAGAGCCTCTCGGCGGCCTGGGCAAGGGTCTCCCAGCGGATAAGGGCGGTCTTGAGCTGGGTGAGATCGCCCTCGGCCAGGTGAGGGAATTCCCTGTACAGCTTCTGGGAGACGATAAGCCCCAGGGCCGCATCGCCCAGGAACTCCAGCCGCTCGTTCGACTCTAGCCCCAGGGCGCGGGCCTCGTTAAGATAGGAGCGATGTACTAGGGCCTGTTGCAGCAAGGTCAGATCTTTGAACCTCACACCAAGAGCTGTCTGCAATCGTGATAGGTGAGCTGATTGTTTCGCCGCTACCACCATCCGAATGGGCAAACCTTAACCACGAATCCTTTTCTCATGCCTCTCCTGGGGCTGACCCCGCTCCCCGTGTGCCAAGCCCCCATAGCTATGGAAGCTCGCTGGAAAGCGGGCCGAGGCTTCTGGTCATGATAGAGGCGTGCGTGGTGTTTGTCAAGCGGTGGGTGCTATGAGCAGACGTCAAGAAGGTGGGGGAAAAGGGATCGAAAGGGGCCTAACCAAAGCGGCAGAACTGCTGGCACGCCTGGAGGCGAGCCTGGAGCCGCCCGTACGAGCGGCCCTCGAGGCTGTGCTGCGGCTGGCAGAGGAGGACGGTCGGGTCCTATATCTGGTGGGTGGCGGTGTGCGGGACCTGCTGCTGGGGCGAGGGCAGGTGGATGTGGACCTGGTGGGGGAAGGGGAGATGCTATCCTTAGCGCAAAAGGCAGGCCGGAGGCTGACTGCGCGCTGTCTGGCGCACGGGACGTTTGGCACGGTGACCGTGAAGGCGGAGGATTTCCGCCTGGACCTGGCGATGGCCCGCGCTGAGACGTACTGGCGGCCGGGGGCGCTACCCAGAGTCAGGCCGGCCTCCATCGGTGAGGACCTGGCCCGGCGCGACTTCAGCATCAACGCCATGGCCCTGGCCCTGGGCGGGCCTGAGCGCGGCGACCTTCTCGACCCCTTCAATGGCAGGGGCGACATCGCCCGCCGGCTGGTGCGGGTGCTCCACGACGGCAGCTTCACTGACGACGCTACCCGTATCCTCCGAGCTGTTCGCTATGAGACCCGCCTCTCCTTCCGGATCGAGGGCGAGACCCTGGCCCTGCTGAAGCGAGACCTCTCCTACCTGGATACCATCAGCGGCGCGCGGCTGCGCCAGGAGTTTCTGCGCTTGCTGGCTGAAGAGGAGCCGGAGAAGCGCCTACGGCGCTGCCAGGAGTTGGAGGTGCTGGCAGTCATCCACCAGGCGCTGCGCTTCGACGAGGAGCTGGCGGCGGCCTGCCGGCGAGCCCGCCAGGCCTGCCCTGAGCGGAGCCGAAGGGAGGGGGCGCCCGGCCCCGAGCTCTACCTGGCTCTGCTCGGTACTCATCTCTCCCCGGCCGAGGGCGCGGCTGTGGCTCGCCGGTTGGCTCTGTCCAGGAGACAACGCCAGGCGCTGGAAGGGGCGGCGGAGCTTGCTGGGCTCTTGCCCTGGCTGGCGCGCCCCGACCTGCGCCCCAGCCAGGTGGTCGAGCGCCTGGGGCCCTTTCCCCAGATCGCCGTTCGCGCTTGGGCGCTGCTAGCTTCTCAACCGTTGGCCAGGGAAAGACTGGGCCGCTACCTGTTGGAGTGGCGTTATGTCAAGCCCAGGCTGGACGGCAGGGCCCTGGAGAGCCTGGGGCTGGCGCCGGGCTCGCTGATGGGCGAGGTGCTGCGGATGCTCAAGGAGGCCAGGCTGGACAGGCGAACGGGGAGCCGGGAGGAGGAGGTGGAGCTGGTGCAGCGGGCTCTTAGGGACAGGGGCGAGCGGTGACGACCTACGCCCGGCGAGGGAGAAGAGCCGCCCGTGGGCCCTCAGCACTAGGTTTGGCGGGCGAAGCTGTCCAGCACAGCCGCCACGTGCTTGGAGCCCCGCCCGAAATCGGCCAGGCGGATGTTCTCGTCGAGGGCGTGTGGTCGCTCCTCAAGCGTTCTATCGTCGGCTCCTATCACCATCTGAGCGTCCGACACCTTCCTGCCTACCTTGACGAGATTTCCTTCCGGTTCAACAACCGCGACAACTCCTATCTATTCCGCGATATGCTGCTCAAGCTCATTGGGGCTGAGAGTCTGCCGTACGTTCGTCTGACTGCTGACAGCTAGGAACATAGTTCGCACTTCCCCGTTAAGGAAGGTGCTAGATTTATTCTGACAAGCAATTCGTCATATTGCTGTAATGTCGGCTGTATATTGGGCAACTGCTGATAGGTGCGGACTTCGTCCCAATCGTCAACTGCCCGCAGTATCTCCATGAGGTCGTGCCTTACGGCCTCCACGTCACCATTGTTTTGCTGGAGATGCCACTTGCCAAGAAGAAATGCACCAAACCATAGATTGCCGTCATCCCGAATCTCAAGAGTCCATTTATCGTCGAAGTGGGCCTGCCCTGAACGGCCGGCATTCTCTGCTTCGGCCAAAATGAGTTGCCTGCCGACATCCAACTCGTCTTCCCCAAATAGAGATGGTGCTTCCTTTTCGGCCCGTGTGCGCATTGCTTGCACTAGTTTCTGCCGCCCCTCCTGCCATTGGCTAAGTTGATTCTCTAGCGTTGCCAACTCCGGGATGTGAGAGCGCATCGCTGATCGAAGCAGTTTTTCGCTGACATCAAAATCATAGAGGCAGGTGGGAAAGGGTTTTCTTCTCACCGCCGCCGCGAATGTCCGAATATCTTGCTCATGCTGCGCATTACCTTCGCCAGTCCTGGCCAAAAGAAAACTTGTAACAAAGAACCACGTGATGCCAATTGCGATAAGGAGAATGCCTACGCCGTACGCAAAGATGGCTAAAGGCTGGCCAGCCCAAAACAATGAGCTGAGCCCAATACACGCAATTCCGAGTGCTATGGGCACCCCTGCCACCTGGGCGGCATTCGCCAGCGACGATCCATGTAGCCATCTTGGCACCTTGCCCACGACCGCAGTCTACCAGTCGCGCTCCTTGCGTCAAGGGTACAATTACCGTTGCAACAATCAGGTCATGGATGGCCTGCTGCTGGTGCTCCTCGATGTGGCGAAAGACGTCCTCCATCTATTCCCTCCTCAGAGCCTGTCCCTTGCGGCTCAGCCAGCGGGGCCTTCGTTCGACTTCAGCCAGGCGGCAGCGAGGGCGGGCAGCTCGTCCAGGGTCGCTTCCTGCCTGTGGCAGGGCGGCAGGGAGTCGAGGAAAGCCTGGCCGTAGCGCTTACTCTTGACGCGGCGGTCCAGTACGGCCACCACCCCGCGGTCGGTCCTGGTGCGGATGAGGCGGCCGAAGCCCTGCTTGAAGCGCAGCACGGCCTGGGGCAGGGCGTACTCGCTGAAGGGCTCGTCGAATAGGGCGGAGCGAGCGGCGAAGATGGGCTCGCTGGGCACGCTGAAGGGGAGGCGAGCCACGACCAGCAGCGATAGCGCCTCGCCCACCACGTCCACGCCCTCCCAGAAGCTGGCCGTCCCCAGGATGACGGTGCGCGGGCTGCGCCTGAGGGCGTCCAGGAGCTGCTGGGTCGAGCCGTCGATGCCCTGGCCCAAAACGGCGAGCCCTTCCTGGCCCAGAGGGCCGCGGATGGCGGCGTGGGTCGAGCGCAGGGCGGCGTGGGAGGTGAACAGGACCAGCGCTCGCCCCTGGCTGGCCCGGCAGAGATGGAGGAGGGCGCGCTGGATGGTCTCCGGGTAGTCACGCATGGTCGGCTCGGGCATGTCCCGGGGCAGGAGGATGAGGGCGGCCCGCTGGTAGTCGAAAGGCGAGCCCAGCAGCAGCTCGCGGGCCTCCTCCAGGCCCAGCCTCTGGCGGATGTAGCGGAAGGAGCCCTGAGCGGTCAGGGTGGCGCTGGTGATGACCAGGCTGTTCAGATCGGTGTAGAGCTGCTCTTGCAGGAGCTGGCCCACGTCTAGGGGAGCGGAGGCGACGCCGATCCCGGCCGGCCCGCCCTCGGCCAGCCACTGGATCCTGGCCGGGTCTTCTCGCTCGATGGCGGCGGCGATGCCCTGGCGGAGTTGCTGGCCCGTTTGCAGCAGGGACGCCGTCTCGGCCAGCAGGCCCTCGTGTCCCGGGAGGCCCAGACCTTGGGCGTCGCTGAGGGCGGTGTGCAGACGGCTGAGCAGGTCCTCGATGGCGGAGAGGGTCAGGCGGAGGTTCTCCCAGGCCACCTCCACTGTCGGCCAGTCTGGCTGGACGCGCACGCCGTGCGTCAGGAGGAGGCGCTGCTCGTAGTCACCGCTCTCCTCAGCGTGCTGGCCAAGGAAGATGCGGGCCGCCTCGCTGAACTGGCGCAGGCGGGGTCGGGCCTTCTCCACCTCCTCGCCGATAGCGGTGGCCAGACCCGACAGGTGGGAGCCCGGCCCCAGAGCCATCGCCAGCCCGCGCACGGCCTGGCGGACGCTGGCGGCCAGTCCGCTGCCTCGCCCTCGACCCTCCCCTCGATGGAGGCGGTCGAGGTAGGCTAGCACATCAGCCTCTCGCCCCTCGAAGCCGAGCTGGCGGGTGGCTTCTTCCTCCAGGTGATGCCCTTCATCCACGATAAGGTTGTCGTAGGGGGGGATCAGGCGGCCGCCCACGGCCACGTCGGACAGGAGGAGGGCGTGGTTAACCACCACCAGGTGGGCGGCTTCGGCCCGCCGCCGGGCCCGCACCAGGAAGCAGCTCCCATCCAGGGCGAAGGGACAGGAGGTGGCCAGGCAGTTCTCATTCTGGGCGGAGTAGCGATGCCAGAGCGTCTCCTCGGCCTGGTTGAGCCTCAGCTCGGCGCGGTCGCCCGTCTCGGTCTGGGGCAGCCAGAGGAGCAGGCGGAGGAGGAAGCGGGCCTCCTCGTCGGACAGGGATAGTAGGGGCGGTTCGCGAACCGCCCCTACGGTTCGGCCCACCAAGTGGCGGCGCAGGCACAGATAGTTGCGTTTTCCCTTGAGCTGGGCCGCCGTCAGGGCGGCGCCATCCGCTGCCCACCCCTCCAGGAGATGCTGGACGGCTGGGATGTCCTTGGTCACGAGCTGCTCTTGCAGGTTGATGGTGGCGGTGGAGATCACCACGCGGGCGTCGTTGCGCAGGGCATGGCAAGCGGCCGGCAGGAGATAGGCCAGGGACTTGCCGATGCCCGTGCCGGCCTCGACGACGAGCTGCTGGCCATCGCTGATGGCCTCGGCTACGGCCGCAGCCATCGCTGCCTGCTCCGGCCTCGCCTCGAATTCGGGCAGGATGTCGGGGCGCTTGGCCAGGGATTGCAGCAGGGCCAGCACCTCGGCCGGCTCCACCCCGACGCCGTCGGGGCGGCGCTGGTTCGGGACGAGGGGCGTCGACCTGGAGGTTGGAGGTTGGAGGTTGGAGGTTGGAGGCTGAGGGTTGGAGTCCAGCACTTCGGCGAAGAAAGAGCGCCAGGGCCAGCGGGTGGCGGCAGCCAGGCGGGCCGCTTCGGCCAGGACCGGCGGCGGCAGGGTCGCGGCCTTGGCTCGCAGGGCCAGGAAGACCTCGCGCGCGGTCTGGGCATCGGCCAGGGCGCGGTGATGCCTGGGCATCGAGATCTTGAGGTGGCGGGCCAGGGCGGCCAGGCTGTACTCGCGCAGCAAAGGCAGCAGGAGGATGCCCAGGTCGCGGGTATCGTACACAGCGGGGTTGGGCCAGCCCTGAGCGAAGCCGAAGGGGCCGAGTCCGGCCGCCGCCAGGAAGCGCAGGTCGAAGCCGAGGACGTTCTGGCCCACGATGGGGTGGTCGGCCAGGAACGCCCGCAGTTGGGGCACCACCGTCTCGATGGTCGGGGCCTGGGCCAGCTCCTCGGCGGCGATGCCGGTGAGCATCTGGATGCGGTAGGGGATGGGCCGGTCGGGGTTCACCAGGGTAGAGAAGGTATCCCTGACGCCGTCGAGGTCGAACTTCACCGCGCCGACCTCGATGATGGCGTCGGCTTGGGGGTCGAGGCCGGTGGTCTCCAGGTCGAGGGCTACGTAGGTAGGGGTCAAAATGCTTCTCTCTGCCAACGAAAGGGCCTGCCCTGAGCGTAGCGAAGGGGCCTGCCCTGAGTCTAGTCGAAGGGCCAGCCCCTTATTCTAGCATCTCCTTGAGGGCAAGAAGGAAGGGGGATGGGATGGCGTAACTGACGCAAAGTTGGTGGGTCTTTTATTGGGCACTGCGGGATAAATCCCGCAGCTTCCGTCCAAGCGGCGGATTTCAATCCGCGAGGTGGGCGGGGATGTCCGAGGCATCCTTCCCGAAGGGCGTGATGCCGCCGCTGAGCAGGCCCTCGGCCGGGTAGTAGCGGCCGGCCCGCAGCTCGGCGATGAGGTCGCGCTCGTCTGCCAGGGGGCGCTCGAAGACGGTGGCGAAGCAGCCCAGGCCGTGGGTGGAGTGGGCGTCGCTGCTGCCGATGCCCTGCTTGCCCAGGATGCGGGCCACCGCCAGCGAGAAGTGGTTCTCCTGAGGGGTGCAGGCGCCGTTGGCCACCTCCACCTCGTCCACCAGCTCGAAGATCGGCAGGCGGGCGGCCTCCTCCGGCGTGAGGCTGGGGGGCTGGCTGCTGTCCCGGCGGAAGTGGACGGGGTCGAGGTAGTGGCGGAAGGGGTGGGCGACGAACATGAAGCCGCCGGCCTCCGTCACCACTCGCCTGAGCTCAGCGGCCTTGTGGATGCCCGGCACGTAGCGGTCGAGGCCGAGGACGATGATGTGCCCCAGGTCGGTGGAGACCTCCATGCCGCGGCTGACGAACAGGCCGCTCTCCTGGCGGAACCTCTCCATCTCGTAGGCGTCCCAGAGGCGGTCGTGCTCGCTGACGTTGACGCCGCCCAGCCCGATGCGTCGGGCCTCCTCCGCGAGCTGCTGGGGCGTGAGGCTGCTGTCGGAGGCCCCCTTCACTGTGTGGACGTGCATGTCGATGATGATGCTGGACATCGGGCCTGTCCTGAGCAGAGTCGAAGGATTCGCCCCGGCGGTCGTGGCAACCGCCGCAATCAGTCTAGCATGGGAGCCTGCCCTGAGCCAAAGCCCTGAGCGGAGCGAAGGGGCAGCGAAGGGAGCGACTATGCCGCTATTTGGCGGCTTGGGCCAGGTAGGGCATGGCCCAGCCGAAGACGGCGACGGAGGTGAGCGCCATCACTGCCACCTGCCAGGGTAGGCGCCGCCACAGGGCTGCTACCAGGGTCAGGATGAAAGCGCCGGTTAGGGCGATGACCAGCGTGTAGAGGAGGTTGGGGCTGCCTAGGCCGCCGCCGGGCGCCTGGTCCTCGGCCCCACGGTAGAGGAGGCCGAGAACCATCCCGATGGCCGTCCAGATGAGGAAGGCGATCAGGGATATGGGGACGGTCAGGGCGGCGGCCGAGATGTTGGGGGCGATGGCTTTGGCCAGGTAGGGGATGCGGCTGCGTGCCCCCACAATCATGACCGCTGCCAGGGCGGTGAAGACGAGGGCCAGAATGTAGCCGCTGACGAACCCGGCGAAAACCTCTGCCATGGCTTCAGTCGACGAGCTCTTCCATCGATAGCGCTTCCTAGGCGGGGATGGTGGAGACGGCAAACCCCCTGGCGCCGGCGGCGGTGGCCGCCTGGATTAGCCGCTTCCGCTGCTCCTCGTCTCGGACGAGGACAAACAAGGCTGGCCCGCTGCCGGCGACATGAACAGCGGCGGCCCCCGCCTCCAGCAGGGCGCGGCGGTAGCTCTCCAGCTCTGGGAAGACCCGAAAGGCCACCCGGTCGAAGGCATTATGCAGGTGCTCCTCCCGGATGCTCTCGCCCTGCCGCAACGCCTCGATTAGCCGTTCGCTGGCCGAGCCGTCGCTGTAGTCCTCTGCTGTCAGGAGGGAGTACATGCGGCGGGTCTTGTCGGGAATCGCCAGGGGCGGCACCACGATGACCAGCGCTGTTCTGAGGATGTCGGGCAGGGAGGTGATGCGCTCGCCGCGGCCCTCGGCCAGGGCGGTGCCG
>CAYGYF010000057.1:0-9609 GCA_964354065.1 uncultured Dehalococcoidia bacterium
CGGGAATCGAACCCGTGTGCCCTGCTTGGAAGGAACAAGCTCACCACACAGGACAGAGCTAATTGTTAACCCCTCAGATTCAAGAACCGGGGTGAAATCGGGGTGGAAATAGGCTCTCGCCGAAACCGCCCGATGGGAACAATTGTTCACGGGAGAATGCAGGTGCCTCGAGGATGCGCCGCGGCAGTCCAGTTTGGCAGCGGAGCGTGCTCAACGTCCACCAAGAGCTCCCTTGCCAAGTCATCTGCCCTTCGCCGAGTTCCTTGGTTTCGTGTCGAACAGCTTGAGCACCCGCTCCCGAAGGTAGCGCTGCACAAAAGAGTTCGCTGTCCCGTCGGGGTACAGCACACGATTGCCGATGAGCCGCTTCAGTTTCCGTTCGATGAGCGGGACAGTTAGGCCGCTCCTCTCAGCCAGGTCGGCGAGGGAATAGCGGGCATTAGCCCACAGCCAATCCCATATCTCGTGTTCCGATTCACCTGGGAACTGCGATGGTTTCTCAGCCGGTCGCACATCAAGGCTGGTCCAGGCCACGACGATCTTCGTGAACTCAGGATCGTCTGCGACAAGGAGCACAACCTCTGGGTTCTCGTTCTCCTTGAACCGCCGAAGTCGCTCCGCAAACACATCGTTTCCCATAGCACTTTGCCCCAAGTCGTAACCTCCAAGGAAGTGCCCTCACGCAGCCTGGTCGGGCCTCCACTGGGCAAGATAGAAGCGGGCAAGCCGGACAAGTGCTTGACCGCCGGAGATTCCCTCCTCCTCCGAGGCTCGAATCATGTCGAGCGCAAGATTGACCTCCTTGGCCTCAGCCTCCTCCAACACAAAATCGAGGATGACGGGCAAGCGAGACTCGTGCTTGTCAGCGGCACCCCGAGCAACGAGGTCTTCTAGCCCCAGCCGCGAGAAACGCTCCAACTCTTCAAGCTGGCGGCGGTCGTCAGGAAGCAGCGCCGAAAGTTCAGCAATGTCGAAGGTTCCCAGAAGGCCTTCCAGCAGTGCCGCCCGCCGTTCCGGAATGTCGCTGCCAGCAAGCCGATTGAGGGTGGCGAGATAGAGCCTGGCCTGATCGTCGTCCACGTCCCAGACGACGCAGCGCGCCGAGTCGCGACCGATGGCTCGGAGGACGCGAAGTCGGTTGTGACCGTTGAGGATCTCATACTTGCCTTCCGCGTTGGGGTGCGGGCGAACGGTTAGCGGTTCATACCTTCCCGTCCGCTCGATGTGCCGTCGCAGTTTCCTAAGCATCTCGGCCGTCATGTGATTACTGTTTTCAGGATGCGGCATGAGGCGATCAATTGGAATATCTTGGAGCACGGCATCCATCCCTCTGACCCCCTACAAGAAGTCACCTTATAAGGGGCATCTGGACGGCGCGGGGTAGCTGCCTGGACCAGGTCCCACCGATGTTGCAGGAGCCGTGGGCCAGATCTGGGTTCTTACAGGCGCAGACGCTTAGCTCGATGTTGTGAGCGACGGCTGCCTCCTTCATCCGCGCAAAGATCTCACGTCTGGTTTCGAGCGGCAACGTCTGAACAGATGATCCGTTGGAGCGGATACCGATTCGCTCCCCTCCCTGATAGGCACCAAGGAGCCGAGTCAGCATCCCCCTGTCGGGCACATTCCTCTCGAGTGAGTGAACGATGGCCGGCCTGAGAAACAGCACGCCCGCGGCCGCCCGCCTGACGCCGACCTGCGCCAGCGCGGCGAAGAGACCGTCGGCAGAATCTGGAGCATCGGTCACTGTCGGCAAGATCGGGTCAAGCCGAGCCTCGGTCGTCACGCCTCCCGCAATCAGCGCCTCCATTTGTTCCAGGCGTCTTCGCGGGGCAGCAGCATTGACCTCGAATGCCCGCGAGATGTCCTCGTCGAGGGAGATTAGCCCAATTTGCGCTCGAACCAGCTCCGAGTGATCGATGAGAAGCCGCAGCATGTGGTCGGGGATGTGACCCTTGGTCAAGATCGCAACGCCGATGCCCTCCCTGAACAGGAACTTGAGGATCGCCTCGCTGAGCTCGAGGACTTCCCGTGCTGGCTGGAACAAGTCGCTCGATGGGCTGAAGTAGAGGGCTAACGGTTTCGTGTGCCGCCGGACGAGTTCATTTCGAAGCTTCTCCAATGTGTTCTCGTACAGAATGAGCCTGCCCTCCCCCGGAAACATACTGTACCCGCGGATGTAGCAATAGGCGCAGTCGTGTAGGCAGCCGGCCGTGAGGTTGATGGTCGGCATGGCCGAGAGACAGGCAAGGCTCGATGGCGTCAATACCGGCGATTTCCGCTTCACCTTAGTCACGGTTACCATAGCCGTTCTCCTGACAGCGTCGGTTCCTCGCCACCTTTGGGCCACAGCACATAGGCGTGGTTGCCACTGAGGCCCACCGCCTTCGTCATGTCGGACGCCGCCAACGTATGGAGCGCGAACGCCTGCAGGTGTTCGACAAGGTCCTTTGGCCTCAAATCGGCGTCTTCCACAATGAGATAATCGCAATGCTCAAGTAGCTGCGCCAGGACACTCGCTCCGTCGGACGCGACGAGGCATTCAGGATCGAGAGCCCTCAGGGGTAACCACACCCCGTCCTCCGGTACTCCCTTCCCACTGTCGGCGGTCGATACAAGCCAGAGTGCGCGGTAGAACTGGGAAAGAGAGGCCTCTGCAAAGGTGCGACCCTCCGGCAGAGCGACGCGCGAATTGGACATCATGAGGCCTTCTGGACCCGGACCGTCGGGTGCCAGACAATAAGTAGGCAGGTGCTTCCCCTCCTTGGAAAACTCCGAACCGCCGACCAGCAACGGTAGCACATCTGTACGAAAATGGCAAGCCGAGAACCGGCTTAGGTTATTGAAGAGCTTCGAAACCAACGCCACCCGAAGGCCTGAAGAAGTGGGCAACGGCCGCGGTCGCGCCAGCCAACCGCGATAGTCGTCACCCAGGAACATCAGACTGTCGATGCAACTTCTCAGGTCGGCGCTACGGAAGAACCGCGCCGGGTCGGCAAGGCACAAGTCGACGAACCAGAGCCGAAATCGAGGAGACAACCCTGTCGCTCGGCCCCATGATAGAAGCCTACGGCAAAGGGCAGCGGTCAGAGCGCCGCTGCCTGCCCCAACGTCAACAAACTCGAGGCGGATTGGTCCAAACAGATTGGAATGAACGCCCTGGATGATCGGCTTGAGAACTCGCTCCCACAAGCGCCGCGCCCGCTGTCCGGTGCGGGGATCCCCGCCGGGACTTATTCCCCCAACCAATGAGTCGACCAGGCTGAAGCTCGCCGAGCGATGTGCCACAGAAGTCGCCACGTAAGGGAGAAGCGACATAGGCGAATCCTTGGAGAGCTTGTACTGCCGGTAGTGGTAGAAGAGGCGGGCCGACTCGTTGCCGGGTGGAGCGATGAGCGGGAGGAACTGAGTGTCGTCTAGCGCGTCGGGCCATTTGAGCCTGGCCAGGAGATAGCAGGGGTTGCGAAGCGTGGTCGTGCCGGCCGCCAGCACCTGCCTGCCGAAAGCTGGCGCCCTCAGCCCGAAACACTCGAAGCCGACGACGGCTCGCAGCGTGTGCTTCCATGAGCGCGAGTGCTGCCCCCCACTGCGCATCGACATCACGAGATCCAGCAGCCTGAAGTACCGGAAGCAGTACTCCCGCTGCAACGACCGGTCGAAACGGGATCGGATGTAATCCTGCCAGGCGGCATGGAGCGCACTGACAGCGCGGTCGATCTGCGGATTGACGAGTTGATGCACCGGCGCCCAGAAGGTCGGCCAGTCGCGTGTCTCCGGAACAAAGCGTCCGTCGGGCGCGATGTCCAGACTCGTAACGAGAATGGGAACCTCGAGCAACGCTAGCAGGCGGCCTCGCCCTCCAAGCCGCAAGAGGCACCTATGGCCGTTGAAGCCCTTGTCCCGCTCGTTCAAGGACGAATCCAGGTGGGCGCGGTGAGCGGCATGCAAGAGGAGCCCTCCAGCGCTTCCGATTCAGCACTTATTCAGCCTAGGGCTTCGCTACCAACAATGCGAAGTGGTTCGTGTCACCCCGGCACCCCCAATGAAGTGCCTGTATTGCCGCCATTGAGAATCTGCTAGGATGGCCCGCGGGAAGCTAAGGTCAGGATCGACGGAAGCGCAAGACGAAGGTTGTTGAGGATGGCTCAGCTAGACCAGCGCCAGGCCGTGTTCGGCAGCGTCCTTCACGACGGTCGGCCCGGAGCCCAGCGCCCCGAACTCGGCCGGCGTGTAGCACAACACATCAACACCGACATCGGGACGCCACAGCTCATGAAGGCCGGGCAGACGATAGCAGCTTATCGTCGACCGAGAACCTCGTTCAAGAAATCGCCCGGCGTCAGTGGGCGGAGTGGGAGGCCAGCGTTGAGCACCCGTTCTGTCAGAAAGGCTGGGCGGTCCAAGGTTACCAGCAAGGCACAGTTGGCGGCGAGGGCAGCGGCTAGCACGTGAGCGTCCCGTTCTCCCACTAAGGCGAATGCCACCCTGAGCGAATCACCGGGTGGCGTCGGCACCATCTCCGGATCGAGGTCGGCCAGCAACCTATAAAATCGAGCGAGATCCGCCTCACCGAATTTCGCCTGGATGTTCCGCTCTGCCTCCAGCAGAACCAGGCGACTAGCGACGCCACGGTAGCCAGGATGGACTTTGAGCATCTCCAGCACGAGCGACGAGCCGCCCGTCGGAGAGCGGGCGGCAGCTACGTACACGCTGGCATCGATGAAGACCAGGGCCTTCTCTGCCAAGTCAGCTCCTGCTATAGGCGCCCCAGGAGCCGACGCACCTTCCGCGCGGTCGCAGCATCGATCCTGTCCTCTTTCAGGAACCGGGCGATCTGCTCGTCGCTGTACTGGCGCAGCCGCGCTTCCTCTCCTACCCGCAACGGTCTAATCTCCAGGCGATCGCCAGCCAGGGTGATGTTCAACAGGGTTGACTCGTCGATGCCCAGACGCCTGCGGAACTCAGCGGGAATGGTCACCTGGCCTTTGGGAAGCGGCTTCACGATCTTGCTTGTGCTGTCTGTGTTCCCTTCCACAGCATTCCCCTTTTCAAGAAGTTGGAATTTCTTACATTATAGCCTCCGTCCGCCGACCTGTCAAATTCTTCGAGCGCGGGCCAGGCAGCGCCAGAACAGCGGCCCATACTGCGGGAGCGACGCCAAGTCCCTGAGATTCAAGATCGCCGGGGAAGGATCAGGGAAAAACGCAGGCTTCTCAAGGATGGCTCAGCTAGACCAGCGCCAGGCCGTGTTCGACAGCGTCCTTCACGATGGTCGGCTCAGACCGCAGCGCCTCGAATTCGGCCGGGGTGTAGCAAAGGAAGTCGTAGGACACACCGCGCTCCCGCAGCGGGAACATCAGCCGGCCCCGCTCGATAAACGGGATGCCCTCGAAGTCCGGCGAGACGACGATGAAGTCGTAATCGCTCCACTCGTCCGCCTGGCCCTCCACCCGAGAGCCGAAGAGAATGAGCGCCTCCACGCGAAGGCCCTGTAGCAACCGCGTCCTCAGCCGCTCTACGACCCCGTCGACAGTCTGTCTCTTGCCCACTGCAGCGCCCTTTCCCCTATCTTCAGGTGCCGCTCCGCGGCCACCCTATCGATCCCGTACCCTTCCACACCAGGAGGAACAGCGTCTGGATATCGCGTAACGACGTAGGCCCTGCTCAAGTCGTCCAGCTCCGAGAGCACCTCCTCGGGCACTCCAACGAGTTCCCCCAGCCGCACGAGGTCGTGCACCCTCGGAGGCAGCCCGCCCAAAGCCTGCACAAGGAGCGCCTTAAGCCCCTTCTCTACCGCCTGCTGCGCGTGAAACGAGGCAGCGTCCCACCGCTCAGCCCGAAAGAGGACGCGAGCCGTGTCCAGATCACTCTCCGCGTACTCCCACCATTTCTCGGGCCCAGGTTGTCGCATGACTGCTCCCCAATTATAGCATTGAGAAGTCACAACCAACGGGAGCCGCTGTTGAGGCAGCCAGGGCCCACCCATTGGCGCCCCATCTCCGCCTTGAACTCCCGCAGGAGGCAGCGGATGCGCGCCTCCATCAAGGCGAACTCCACCTCGTCCACCGCCCGGAGCGCCCGGCCCAGATAGTGCCAGAACAGAGGCGCATACTGCTCCCTCAGTTCCTCATGCTCGCCACGACGTTGCGCCGACACCTTCGGGCGGTCGGCCCGACCGGCGTAGACCTGCTCCACTTCGGCCAGCAGTGCCTCCAGCCGCTCCTGGAAGGGATGCTGCCTCAACGCCGACCGGTCCATCTTCAGGCGCTCCAGCAGGGCGGCATGATAGCTCGGCCCGGCTCGCAAAGCCGGGATTCCTCGATTCTCCACCATCGTCATCGCATCCTCTCCCCCATGCGGTCCGCCGGACTGAACTGCTCGTGGGCCCGCGCTGCCTTCTCCGCGTCGTACGTTGCCGAGTACCGCCGCACCATGGCGGGTGTGCTGTGGCCCAGGAGGTGCTGCACATCCAGCTCGCGGGCCCCGTTCTCGATGGCCCAGGTGGCGAAGGTGTGGCGAAAGCGGTGAGGGTGCACCTTCTCCACCCCAGCCCTCCTCCCCAGCCGCTCCAGGAACACCGCCACCGAGTGAGGCTTTAACCTCGCTCCATCATCCGACAGGAAGAGCGGCCCGGGCTCCCACCCTCGGAACCGCTCCACGTAATCCTCCACGGCCTCCTTGGCTCTCGCCCCGAAGCGGACCACCCTCTGTTTGTTCCCCTTGCCGTGCAAGACCCGCAGGCGCTGCCCTTCCAGGTCCACGTTGGCCAGGTCCAGACTCACCAGCTCCGTCCGCCTGACCCCCGTGTCCAGCAGGATCAGGACGATGGCCGTTCGACGCGCACCCCAGCGGAAGCGAGTGTCGCAGAGGGCGAGAAGCCTGCCGACGTCCTCCGCCGAGAAGGGCTGCACAATCTTCTGGGGCAACCGGACGTTCTTGATGCGGGCGAAGGGGCTCTCCTGGATGTATCCCATCCGTGTGAGCCAGGAGAACAGGAACCGCACCTCGCGGTGGCGCCGGTGGCGGGTCTCCAGGCTGACGCCGTTGCTCCCGATGCGGCCTAGGTAGCTGTAGATGTGGGCCGCGGTGATGGCCCGCACATCCTCGGGAATGCCCTCCTCTCGGGCGATGCGCTGGAAGCGGGTGAGGGTCTCCCGGTAGGCGGTGATGGTGTTGGGGGACTTGCCCTCCACCTGGCAGCGCAGGAGGTAAAGGTCGACGAGACTCGCCAGGTCCTGCCTCTCTGTGGCCGCTAGCTGGGTGGTCATCGCTTGCTCGTCCGTCACGTTGCACCAGGTACGTTGCACACGTTACACATCACTCTGACGGCCCAGGAAGTCAAGCGATGTGGGGCCGAATCTGGGATATATTGGGAAAGAATCGACGTGTTGGTGCGCGATTGTCGGAGATCAGGGCCCCAGTCGCCCAGAGAGAGCCAGCCACCGGGCGCGCCGGCCCAGATGGCTGGCTAGGCGAGGACCAGAAGCGGCTACTCCTCAGCCTGCCCCAGCGGGGCGCCAGAAGTGCCACCTATTTTACCGGGCAGCTAGCGGCGGCCTTGCCAGCAGCGCTCAGGGACGGGTACCGCACGCCCTCGGACTCCAGCTCGCGCCTGCCTTCCGGCCCTAGGACGACCCACCGCTCGGGCCTCGGCACCTGAGGCTTGACTGTGAGCAGATCATGTGGTATTACTATGACGCAGAGCAATACGATAGAGTTGGAGTATTGACATGGGCGAGACGATGACGACGATGACCAAGAAGGGCCAGGTAACCATACCGGCGGAGGTGCGGAAGCTACTGGGCGTCAAGCCGAAGGACAAGGTGAGCTTCCGTATCGAGCACGGGGAGGTCAAGCTGGCGCGGGCGGCCAGCACCCTGGAGGCCGCCTACGGGGCCGTCCAGCCTCTGAAGCGGCCGGAAGATTTCGAGGGGCTTGTGAGGGCAGCCAAGGACGAGCATGCTGGAAGGGCCGTCAAGAAGCCGTGACCGCGGCGGTTCGCTTTCTGGACACCAACATCTTCCTCCGCTACCTGACTAGGGATGACCCCGAGAAGGCGGAACGATGTTTCGACCTCTTCCAGCGGGTCAAAGCTGGCAGCGAAGCGGTAACCACATCAGAGTCGGTCATCGCCGAGGTGGTCTTTGTCCTCTCCTCACCCAAGCTCTACGCCGTGCCCAGAGATAGGGTGCGATCGCTCTTGGTACCGATCCTTACGCTGAGAGGCTTGCGCCTGCCCAACCGCCGATTGTACCTACGGGCGCTGGATCTCTACGCCGACCACGAGATCGACTTCGAAGACGCCCTCAGTGTAGCCCATCTGGAGAGGCGCAAGCTGACAGCCATTCTCAGCTACGACCGAGGGTTCGATCGCGTCGCGGGCGTGCGGCGTGAAGAACCCTAGCCTGGCCATAGTCGCCCCGCGCGAGGACGGCCAGAGCGTTACTGTCCGGCGGCCCCAGCGGGGCGCCAGAAGCGCCAGCCGTTCACCGGGTAGCCGGCGGCGGACTTCCCGGCGGCGCTGAGAGACGGGTAGCGCGCACCGTCGAACTCCACCCCGGGCTTGCCTTGTGGGCCTAGGACAACCGACGCCGAGAACGTTCGCCCCTTGAGGGTCGCCGTCAGCACTGTGCCGGGAACCAGTTCCTCGTGGGGTACGGTGGTCCGATGGCGCTTTGAGCCCTTCTCCGGCTTCTCGGCCCTCGGCCGTTCTTCCGTCGTGGGCTGCTCCGCCCGGCTCGCTGAACCATCCCGCTTCTTCTTCGCCATGGCGTGATGCCCTCCTTTCAGTGGGACATCACTCACTCTTGTCGGACAGGAAGTCAAGTCTCCGCGGGAAGAGTTGACCATTCCGGTCTTCCGCCGGGTCCCAGGCCACGCGGATTCGATGAGGCACGGGCGCGGGATCCGGTTGGGCTGATGTTGGCGGTCACGTGAAATGAAAGGCTCGACCTGTAGCAGTGACTGATCGGCCGTTGGGGTTACTTCCAACGCGCCAACCGCCCACAAGATGTTCCGCACGACTGTAACAAATCATGGTCATCGCTACTCTATAAGGAGAGAGGCCTCGCCGCCTAGAGGACATAAGCTAATGCGTGAGAGCACCCCTGCGAGAGGCTACCGGCGTGAATAGGTTCTCCAAGGGTCTGCCCGCATACCTCGGCGGCAAGCGCAAGCTGGCGCCGCTGATCTTCGCCCTCCTCGCCAGCCGTGTGCCACGGTCCGGCTGGTCGAACCTCACCTTCGTCGACCCGTTCCTGGGCGGCGGCAGCGTCAGCCTGTTGGCCAAGGCCCATGGCTTCGAGGTCCACTGCAACGACATCGCCTACCGCTCGGCTTTGGTGGGCCATGCCCTCATCGTCAACTCCACCGTCACCCTCACCGATGCCGACGTGGCGCTCCTATTTCGGGAGTCAGAGGAAGACTACCCCCGCACGGCAGAGGAGCGATTCTCGCCCTCGGTGTTCAGCATCGAGCATGCCCGCTTCCTGGACCGGGGCCTGTACTGGGCCCGCTCGGGGGCCTTCCCCGACGCCAAGCGCTATCTGATAGAACTGCTCCTGGTGCGCTGGGCCCTGCGCTGCCAGCCCATGAGCCAGCTGCGGGGGACCG
>CAYGYF010000058.1:0-9509 GCA_964354065.1 uncultured Dehalococcoidia bacterium
GGCCACAGGGACGGCGACGGCGACGCCGACGCCGACGCCGACGGCGACGGCCGTGGGCACGGCCGTGGCGACGGCGACGGCTACGCCGATCGGGGGGTTCTGCTTTCCGACGTTCCCCAGCACCTATAACGGCTCGGTGCGGGTGGGCGGCCAGCCGGCGACCAGCGGCCTGAAGCTGACAGCGAGCGTGGGCGAGCAGGAGTGGGGCAGCACCTTCGTGTCGAGTGGCCACTACATCCTGGACATACCGCAGAAGCCGCTGGTGTCGCCGTGCTTCGCGGGGGGCACCCTGGTGTTCAAGCTGGACAGCATGACCTGCACGCCGGTGCAGGAGTGGGCGGCGGGCATCCAGGATGTGGACCTGAACTGTGCGCCGGCGGCCACGGCCACGGCCACGGCCACGGCGACCGTGACGGGGACGCCGAAGCCACCGACGACCGGTACGCCAACCGGCACGCCAGTGCCGGCAACGCCGGTGAAGGCGCCACCGAGCGGTGGCGGCGGCCTGCCCGGAGGAGACGCTGGCCTGCCGCCCCTGTGGGCGATGATCCTGGCCAGTTGGGTCGCGTTGATGAGCGCGGCTGGCCTGGGGATACTGGTAGCAAAGCGCTAGAATCTTCGCCTTAGCCTGCTGGCAAAGGAGGGTTACGAATGAAGACTAGACATGGAGCGATTTGGTGGGCGGTGGCGTTGGGTCTGGTGCTGGCGGTGTTGCTGGTGGCGCAGCGGGACGTGGTGCAGGCCGGCGTGTACAGCCCCACGCAGGCGGCCAGCATCTCGGACCCTGCGGCCGGCGCGAACGCCGACGTGACCACCCAGTTCCGCATCCCCGCCGGAAACCTTATGTTCTCGGCGGTGTACACCTTCACCCCGCCGGAGTTCACGCTGTACAAGGGCACCGACGTGCCCGACGGCACCCACGTCATGGACCTGTCGTCGGTGGCGACTCTAAGCCTGTTGAACTCGCCGTGTAACGTCGGCCTGCCCGTCCCCTTCAAGATGTACGACGCCACGACCAACACGGCGAACACAATACCGTGGGACCCAACGCGGACAGAGATGGCCGATGCCGATGGCAACGGGCTGGCCGACGGCATAGACAAGTACCCGGACTTTCTGAACGAAATGTACCCGGGCCTCACTCCGCGGTCACGCTCCTTCGGCACCGCAGCCCCGGGTGGCTCGCCGGTGACCATGCAGTTCCTTGTCTTCGAGCCGGGGACAACGTTCCCCGACATCGGCCCGCAGGACGCCAGCCTGGGCTACCCGTCGGTGGCGGTGTTGAACAACCCCGTGGCTGCGCGCGCCCCCAACCCGATCACTGCCTTCTGCACGCCCCTGGTAAGCACCCCCACCTCCTTCGGCATCAGCAAGGATAACCCCGATACTACGGCAGTGAACGAAGCCGGGTTTGTTCTGAGCGCCAATCCCCCGACCGCGGGCGACTACACCTTCACCACCATCACCAGGAGCAGGCTAGACGCTGATGGCGATGGCTACGACAATGGCATGAATAGCCCCTTGGACACCTGCCCGCTCACGCCCAACCTGAGCGACCCCACGAAGCCTACCGGCCTTGGGACAGGGGACGAGGACTCTGACGGCATTGACGACGCCTGCGACAACGATCCGACGGGGCTAGGGGCGGCGTGCCCCGGCCCCGCCCTCAACGATTGTGACGGCGACAACTACCTGAACCGGGGCGACAACTGCTGGATGATCCCCAACCCCGACCAGGCTGACGCCGACAAGGACGGCATCGGCGACGTGTGCGACAGCACCCCCAACGTCCGGGACGGCGACCCTATAGAGGTGACGCTCCAGGCGGTGGCGAGCATCACAGGGGCGGCGCCGACGACGGCCACAGCGGCGGCCACCGGCACGGCCACAGCGGCGGCGACCGGCACGGCCACAGCGGCGGCCACCAAGACGGCCACAGCGGCGGCGACCGGCACGGCGACAGCGGCGGCCACCAAGACGGCCACAGCGGTGGCCACCAAGACGGCCACAGCGGCGGCCACCAAGACGGCCACAGCGGCAGCCACCAAGACGGCCACAGCGGCAGCCACTCCTGCGGGCGAGGAAGGTGGAGGCGGCTTCCCGGTGTGGGCCATCATCCTGATCGTTGTTGTGGTGGTGGTACTGCTTGGCGGCGTGGGCGCGGCGGTGTTGATGCGCGGGCGCCGACCGTAACCTTTCGGATACGTAGAGTAGTAGGGGCCGACTCCGACGGTGGGGTCGGCCCCTTTTCCTTTGGGCGAGACGACCTGGAGGCTCTGCTCGCCGTCAGAGGGTGGAACCTCGGGCAGGCGGGGCTGGCTCAGCTTCGCACGTCCCGGCGCTGGAACAGCCACAACGACGCGCCAACAAAGAACAGGCAATAGAGGGCAAGGGCCAGGGCTGCCTGAGCGGGATCGAGCAGATCGGTAGCCTCGGGCCGGGGTCTCAGGACGAAGCCGGCCTGGATAGGACCGCCGCCGATGTGATTGAGCTGCAGGATGGCGTTGACGTGATGTCCAATGAAGAGCAGGCGCATGTCGGCGGCGCGGCCGCCGATGCCGCCGAGCACGGCCAGGAGAATGCTTTCCACGAAGGTGTAGATGAGGCTACCCCCAACGGCGGCGGCGGTGGAGCGAAATGCCTCTGCCAAGAAGAAGGCCAGGAGGACGTAGGGCAGGACGGCGTAGACGGTGCGCAGAAACATGAGAGGAACCTCGGCAGGGAAAGGGCCAGCAGGCACATCCAGGGTGATGGGGCGCTCCGCCAGGCGGGTGGTGACGAGCGTGAAGATGAGGCCGAGGGCGAAGGCGACGGCCAGAAAGATCAGGCCCACGACAGCCAATCCCAGCAGCTTGGCCGCGAGGTAGCGGGGGCGAGTCTGGCCGCGGATCAGGCAGGAGCGCACGGTCCCCCAGCCGTACTCGGTGCCCACGAAGGAAGCGGCCACGATGGCCAGGAGGATGGCACCGACGCCCTGTATAGTGTCCAGGATGGTCGCGAGCGACCAGGGCAGGACGAAGCTCTGTCGCTCAAACTCTTCTAGCGACTGCGTTCCGCTACCCCGCCACGAGAGGTAGGGGGCAAAGATGGTGAGGGCCAGGAGCGCTGCCAGAACGAGGAACAGGATCCAGGGGAGCCAGCGGCCGCGCACCTTGAGGAGCTCGCTGGCGAACAGGCTGATCACAGAGGCTCCTCCCCGCCGGTCACCTCCAGGAAGAACTCCTCGAGCGTGTTCTCGTGGGGACGCAGCTCGGCCAGGTAGATGCCGTGCTCGGCCAGGACGCGGCTGATGTCCACAGCTCGCTCTCGCGGCACCTGGACCAGCAGGCGGTTGCCCTTTCGGGTGAGCTCTCCCACCCAGTCCAGGCCTCTCAACACCGCCATGGCCCGTTCGGCGTCGGTGACCTCCAGCTCCAGGGCCTGGCCCCGCCGCAACAGCTCCCTGACGGGCTGCTGGGCCAGCAGGCGCCCCTGCTTGAGGATGCCGACGTCGGTGCAGGTCTGCTCGACCTCGTGAAGGAGGTGGCTGGAGACGAACACCGCCTTGCCCATCTGGCCCAGGCTGCGGATAAGCTGCCGCACCTCGCGCATGCCGGCCGGGTCGAGGCCGTTGGTGGGCTCGTCCAGGACTACCAGCTCGGGGTCGTGCATGAGGGCAGCAGCGAGGGCCAGTCGCTGTCTCATGCCCATGGAATAGGTGCGGACCTTGCTCGCAGCCCGGCCGAGAAGTCCGACGAGGTCCAGCACCTCGTCGATGCGACGGCGGGAGACGCCGCTGGAGAGGAGGGCGAAGATGCGCAGGTTGGCCCTACCCGAGAGGTGGGGGTAGAAGGAAGGCGACTCCATTACGGCCCCCGTTCGCCGCAGGACAGCAGCGAGGTGCTGGCGCGCATCCAGCCCGAATAGCTCCACGTGACCTCGGTTGGGGCGGAGTATGCCGAGGATCATGCCGATGGTAGTGGTCTTGCCGGAGCCGTTGGGGCCCAGGAAGCCGTAGACCTGCCCGCGGCGAACCTCCAGGTCGAGGTCGGCAACGGCCAGGAGGCGGCCGTAGCGCTTAGTCAGCCCCGCGGTGCGCAGGACGACGTCCGAGGGGGCCGGACCATGCGAGGCCAAATCTACTCCCTAGCTACAGATCAGCGGATCTGAATGCCGGACTGAAGGAAGATGCCGTCGTGGATCAGGAAGCTTCGGCAGGGGGAAACCCTTCTTTCTGCTACGGTTGACCCCATTATTGGGTAAGGGGGGGCGCCTTTGTCAAGGCGAGAACGATGGCGGCTAGAGGCCGGTATGCCTGCTGGAGCCCGCCCTTGGCGGGGAGCGCTCGATGGCCTCCTCGTAGACTCCCCACTGTTGTCTGGGGAGCAGCCGGCCGATAGCCACCATCACCTGCTGAGCGGCCTGGCGGTCACGCGCCTGCCGATCCCCCTTCATGCCAGACAGAACCAGGGGGGCTCCGAAGGTCATGACCAACGTGTCTCCTTCTTCCCATATGCCGACAGGAATAAGGGGGATGCCGCGGGCTGCCAGGGAGTGGAGGAAGAGGCCACTGCCCTCCAGTGGCTCCCGCAGGGTGCCCGACCCGGCGGCCTCGGGCATGAGGCCAATGGGTTGCTGCTTCACCAGCCTGGCAATATCCAGCAGGACGGCCGCCCGCGCCATGGCCTGTGTTGCCTGCCGCGGCATGACCACAAGGCCGTGGACGTGGGCAACGCGGCGAAATGTCCAGCGGAAGACCGAGGGCGGAACCGGCAGCGGCCCGATGCGGCGTCCATACCACTCGCTGGTGATGACCCAGCGGATATTGGGCAATGCAGGACGCCACTGAGCAATAGCAGCGGTAATGGCCATGCCGCAGTGATAGGGGCCAAGGCCATCGCGAGCATAGTGATTGGCTACCAGGACAAAGGAGCCTTCGCGGGGGACGTTCTCGATGCCCTCGACCCGCCGGGGGTAGGGGTTGGTGCGCAGGAAGGTCTGGCAATCGCGCACGAAAGAGCGAGGCCTCCCCAGCAGCAGATCAAGGCCGAACAAGGCGAGCTGCGGGCGGGGGAACCTGTACTTCGGTGGCGCTGCCGCCTGCCCGCCACTGGTAACCGCCATGGCCCTAGCCCTCCAGCGCCCGTGGAGGAGGAGCGGTCGCCGTCTCCGCTGCCGCTCCTCGCCGGCGGCGCCCCGCGATCATTATACCCTCACGGCGACTCGCTGCCCCGGCCATCTATTCCAGGGTGCAGGGAGCGGGCCGGTTGGACATTGTTTGCGGCCAGGATATACTCCTAGGGACGCTACCCTTGGAGTTCTTGCCTCGATGCAGGCTAGGGATCGCTTGGCGGTCACAAGGCAAAGGAGGGAAGGGAAATGCTTGTCACCAGCACGCCCGCCGTGGAGGGCAAGCCCATCAGGGATTATCTGGGCATCGTAGTTGGCGAGACCATTGTCGCCACCAGCATTTTCCGGGATGTCATGGCCAGCCTACGCGACCTGGTGGGCGGTCGCTCTGGCGCCTACGAGGAGAAGATGCGAGAGGCGCGAGCGGTGGCCCTGCGGGAGATGACAGAGGAGGCCGAGAAGCTGGGAGCCAACGCCGTGGTCAGTGTGGACATTGACTACGAGACCATCGGCAACAACATGCTGATGGTAAGCGCTTCGGGCACAGCGGTGAAGCTCTAGCCTAGGGGATAGAAGGGAGCGGCGAGCATGCTAGTGAAAGTGGGGATCAACGGTTTCGGCCGCTGCGGTCGTCAGGTGTAGAAGGCGATTCGTGACCACCACAGCAGCGCCCTGGAGGTGGTGGCCGAGTAGAGACGAGTGCAGCGGGTTGACAATAGTGATAGAATAATACGGTTATTTATCTCAAAAAATGTGTCTGAGAGGGCGTAACTTGCGGGGTGCCTGTGCGTCTGAACATACGAATAGCCGAGTACCGCTAGGAGGGAAACGGCATGCAGAACTTGATTCGCATCGGCATCAACGGTTTCGGCCGCTGCGGCCGTCAGGTGTACAGAGCCATTTTCGAGAAGTATCCTCGACAGCTCCTTGTCGTCGCGGTTAACGACATCGGCGACGCCAAGACTAACGCTCACCTGCTAAAGTATGACAGTAACTACGGCCGGTTCCCCGCCGACGTTGACGTCTCCCCCGACGGAGACGCGATGGTGGTAGCCGGGCAGGTGGTGAAGGTGCTGGCCGAGCGCGACCCGGCCAACATCCCCTGGGGCAAGTTCGGCGTCGACATTGTGGTAGAATCGACCGGACTGTTTACCGACGGGTCGAAGGCGCGTGCTCACATTCACGACACCGTTCGGAAGGTAGTTATCAGCGCACCGGCCAAGAACGAACACGCCACCATCGTCCTCGGCGTGAATGAGCATACTTACGATCCTCACAGACACACAATCATCTCCAACGGCTCCTGCACGACCAACTGCATCGCGCCGGTGGCGAAGGTGCTGCACAACAGTTTCGGCATCCAGAAGGGGTTCATGACCACCATCCACGCCTACACCAACGACCAGCGCATCCTCGACCAGTGGCACGAGGACTTGAGGCGAACACGGGCGGCTGCCTTGAGCATCATCCCCACGACCACAGGGGCTGCTCGAGCTATCACGCAGGTAATTCCTGAACTGGAGGGCAGACTGGACGGCATGGCCTATCGGGTTCCGACCCCCACCGTGTCCGTTTGTGACCTCGTGGCCACCCTGGAGAAGCCGGCGACCAAGCAGGAGGTCAACGGGGCCTTCAAGGACGCCGCCTCGGAAGCGCTGCGGGACATCCTGGAGTACACGGATGAGCCGCTGGTGAGCATCGACTTCAAGGGCAATCCCGCCAGCGCCATTGTTGACGGGCTGAGCACGATGGTCATCGGCGACAACATGGTGAAGGTTGTGGCCTGGTACGACAACGAATGGGGCTATGCTTGTCGCGTCGCCGACCTGTGTGCCTACATTGTGCAGAAGGGGCTGTAGAGAGGGCAGGCGAGGGGAAGGCATTATTCTAGGTGGACGACCTTATAGCGAGCCAAGCTCGGTATGGGAGTTCGTCCGCCGTTGGGTCCGCTGGGCCCCTCTCCTAGTTGCCCTGCTGGTAGGCAGGGCACCTGAGATTCTTCAGGCAAGAGGCTGAGACCCCCTCCCCGCGGTCGAAGCTGACGCCGTCCTTCGCTCCATAACGGAGCGGTCCCTCCATGAGCCCTGGATATTCGTTGTCGACAGGAAGGGGCTGGTGGCCGCCAAGTTCGAAGGCATCGCGGCCTTTGAGGAGAAGGATGCTTACTTCTCGCTTGTCTTGTTCATTCCCTTGTTTCTCACATGTCTTGAAACACCACGCTGTTTGACGCCCCTACTCTGCCGCCGTTACAATCAGGAGGATCATGTTCGAAGCTCTGACTGAAAAGCTCCAGAACGTCTTCCGCCGCCTGGGGAGCCGCGGCACCATCACCGAAAAGGACCTGGACGAGGCCCTACGCGAGGTACGCATGGCCCTACTGGAGGCCGACGTCCACTTCCGGGTAGTGCGGGACTTCGTGCAGCGAGTGCGAGAGCGAGCGCTGGGGGCCCAGATACTGCGCAGCCTGACCCCCATGCAGCAGGTCATCGACATCGTCGATCAGGAGCTGATCGAAGTCCTGGGGGGCGGCCAGAGCCAGCTTCAGCGGGCAAAGCAGCCGCCGACCATCATCGTGCTGGTGGGCCTGAAGGGGTCGGGCAAGACCACTACTGCGGCCAAGCTCGGCCTGCACCTGCGGCGGGGCGGCGACCATCCCCTGCTGGTAGCGGCCGACCCCCAGCGAGTGGCGGCGGCGGAGCAGCTAGAGGCGCTGGGCAAACAGCTCAATATCCCAGTGCACAGTGAGGACAGGGGGGCCAGGCCGCTCCAGATCTGCCAGCACGCGCTGGCAGAGGCGCGCCGCCAGAACGCCACCACCGTGATCGTGGACACCGCGGGCTATCTCCAGATGGAGCAGGAGTCGCTGGCCGAGGTGGCCGAGCTGCGACGCCGCCTGTCGCCCACAGAGGTGCTGATGGTGGCCGATGCCATGACCGGACAGGAGGCGGTGCGGGCCGCCGAGGAGTTCCACAAGGCGGTGGGGCTGACCGGCCTGATCCTCACCAAGCTGGACGGCGACGCCCGCGGCGGGGCTGCTCTGTCGATCCGGGCGGTGACTGGTGTTCCGATCAAGTTCGTGGGCGTGGGGGAGAAAGCCGACGCTCTGGAGCCGTTCTTTCCCGAGCGCTTCGCCTCGCGTATCCTGGGCATGGGCGACATCCTCACCCTGATCGACAAGGCGAAGACGACGATCAGCGAGGAGGAGATCGAAGCCCTGGAAGCGCGAGCGAAGCGAGGTGCCATCACACTGGAAGACTTCCTGACGCAGCTTCAGCGGGTGAAGAAGATGGGGCCCCTCAGCCAGCTCATCGGCATGATTCCCGGTCTCTCCAGCATCGCTGGCCCGCTGGCCATTGAGGACCTGGACGAGAGCCACTTCAAGAGGGCTGAGGCCATCGTCTACTCGATGACCATCCAGGAACGGCGGCACCCGGACATCATCGACGCCAGTCGCCGCCGTCGGATCGCCCGAGGCAGTGGCACCACCCCCACCGACATCAATCACCTTCTCAAACAGTATCGCGAGGCGAAGAAGATAATGCAGATGGTGGTATCAGGCCGCGGGCCGCAAATTGCGCCAGGCCTACGCTGGCCCCCGTAGATGGGAGCACCCCAATTCTGATATCCTCTAGGGGAGGTGACCATTGCTAAAGATCCGTCTTTCCCGAGTGGGCAAGAAGAAGAGACCAGCCTACCGCATTGTGGTGGCAGATTCGCGGGCCCCTCGGGATGGGGCAAACATCGAGATCATCGGCCACTATGACCCCTTGACAAACCCCGCCACGATCGTTATCAACGAGGAAAAGGCCCTGCACTGGCTGGAGCGCGGCGCTCAGCCCTCGGAAGCGGCCGCCAAGCTTCTGGCCAAGAAGGGCGTGATCGGCGAAGTCCAGGAGGGAATCACCCAGGCCGAGGCCGAAGCTGAGCCCGAGGTGGAGGCTGAGACTGAACCCGAAGCCGACCCGCCTCTGGCGGACACAGCCGAGGTCGCGGCCGAGGCCGAGGGCGGAGACGAACCATGAAGGACCTCATCGAATACATGGCGCGGGCCATCGTCGACTATCCGGATGAGGTGGTGGTGACGGAGGAGGAAGGGGAGGGGGGAGACCACATCGTCTATCGCCTGAGGGTGGCGGAGTCGGACATGGGGAAGGTGATAGGCAAGCAGGGGCGGATCGCCAATGCTATGCGCACCCTGCTGAAAGTGGCCGCCATCCGCAAAGGGACACGGGCGATCCTAGAGATCGGAGAGGGAACCGGCCGACCCCGACCCCGGTCCGAACCCGAGCGCTGGGCTGAGGCTAGGCCGGAGGCGGAAGTCGAGCCCGAACCCGAGCGCTGGGCTGAGGCTGAGCCCGAGGCCGAAGTCGAGGCTGAGCCCGAGGCCGAAGTCGAGGCTG
>CAYGYF010000059.1:0-9406 GCA_964354065.1 uncultured Dehalococcoidia bacterium
GCGATATTGTGGGCGACGTCGTACACCACATCCATGCCCAGCTCCTCCGGCTTGCGCCCCAGCGCCCGCCCGAAGGCCTGGCGCACCCAGTGGGCGATGAGCTGGCGGTTGGCGAAGGCGAAGTTGGCGGCAGCGGTCATGCCCCCTAGATAGTCCTGCCCCTCCTTGGAGCTGAGGGGAGCGCAGGCCAGTTGCTTGTCGGGCAGGAAGACCTTGACCTGCCCCTGGACGGCCGTCCGCCCCTCTCTCTCCGGGAACTGAATGCCGTGCTTGGCGGCCGCCGCCTCCATGACGTCCAGGTAGTCCTGGCAGGTCTGGTGCCCCAGGCCGCGAGAGCCGGAGTGGATGAACACCATGATCTGGCCCACCTCGTCGATGCCCATGATCCGGCCGGCCTCCGCATCGAAGATCTCGTCCACCACCTCCACCTCCAGGAAGTGATTGCCCGAGCCGAGGGTGCCGATCTGGGGCAACCCCCGCTCCTTGGCGCGGCGGCTGACCTTGGTCGGATCGGCGCCGGGCAGGGCGCCGCCCCCCTCGATCACCTCCAGGTCTTGGGGCCAGCCGTAGCCCTTCTCCACCGCCCAGCGAGCGCCCCGGACCAGGACGTTGTCGATCTCCTGCATGGACACCTTCAGCAGGCCGGAGAGTCCGAGGCCGGCCGGCACGTCGCGGAAGATCTGGTTCACCAGGGCTGGCAGGTGCGGGGCCAGCTCGTCCTCCCGCAGGTTCGTGCGAACGACCCGCACGCCGCAGTTGATGTCGTAGCCCACGCCCCCCGGCGATACCACGCCGTCGTCCAGGCGGGTGGCCGCCACCCCGCCGATGGGGAAGCCGTAGCCCCAGTGGATGTCCGGCATCGCCAGCGAATACCCCACGATCCCCGGCAAAAAGGCCACGTTGGCCACCTGCTCGATCGCCTGGTCCTCGGACAGCACGTCCATCATCTGCTCGCTGGCGTAGACACGTCCTGGGACGCGCATCCCCGGCTTGTAGTCTCGGGGCAGCTCCCACCGCACCTCGTCCACCCTCTTCAGGATCTGCTTCCAGTTCTTGGTCATCTGCCACCACCCCTGCCTTCTGGTTCCCCCGTTCTATGGCTTCCTTGTTCTCTGCTCTCTGCTCTCTGCTCTCTGCTCTCTGTTCTCTGCTCCCTGCTCTCTGCTCCCCTAAATATCCAGCAGCACCCGCACCCGGTATCCCCCCTCGTCCTCACCCACCTCCAGCATGTGGTAGGTGACAGCCTTCACCCCCGGCCCCAGCTTGTGGCGCTGGCGGTCTATCTTCTCGCCGTGCGCGCTGGCCTTCAGCGAATACGGCTGCATCTCCTCGATCTCGAATCGCCTGAACACGAGCCCATCCACATCCAAGAAGTAGAGAAGCTCCGATAGCCAGGCTACCAGCAGGCTGGGCCAGTCGTGGCCCGCCACCGCTATCGACCGCCGTTCCACCTCCCGCACACCGTCCAGGTTCACCATGATCGAGAACATGCCTTGGGCGGCGTGAGCGAAGGCCTCGGCCAGGGTGCGGCCGCGGGCCACCACGCCCACGTCGGCCGTGTGCTCCAGGATCTCGAAGGGCGCCTTCTCCCTCGCCAACCAAATAGATTCCTGCAATAATGAACCGATGAGCCTCCGCAGACCCAGTATGTCACCCGGCCCTCAAGCCCGTCAACGCGACTTCTTCAACTTCCTGTTAAACTTTAGGCAGAGATGAAACGTTTGCCAGGGTGAAACGTCTATCCAGCTAGGGAAACGGTCGAGGTGATTCGATGACCCGATTCCGGTCCTGGCGAGGGCTCGCCCTCCTGGCGACCGGCCTGGCGCTGGCTCTCACGTCCGCCTCGCCCGGACTGGCCCAGGAGCCGCCGTCCATCGCCATCACCGCCCCGGCTGACGGCGACGTCCTTGCCGGCCCGGCCGTCACGGTGAGCGTCGCCATCAGTGGCTTCGAGATACAGCCGCCCCTAGAGCCGCCCAAGCCCAACGCCGGCCAGATCATCTACTGGCTGGACGCCCAGCCCACCTTCGACCAGCCCGCTCCTCTGGGCGAAAACAACATCATCCCCTCCGGGCGCTTCTCGGAGACGTTCGCCGGCGTGGCCGACGGCCAGCACACGGTCTACGTTTGCCTGGCCTACAGCGACAACTTCACCTGCATCGACCCGGCTCTGACAGACTCCGTGGGCATCACGATAGGCCAGCCGTCCCCCACCGCGACGCCATCGCCCGAGCCCACCCTGTCTCCCACTCCCGAGCCCACCCTGTCTCCCACTCCCGAGCCGCCGCCGGAGACGCCGACCCCCTCAACCCCTGAGCCGACGCAGCCGCCACCCCCCACCGCCACGCCCCAACAGGCGACACCTACACCCACGCCGACAGGGCCGAGCCCAACCACTCGCCCCCTGACGACGGTGCCCCCAGCTCCAACCATCACCCCCGCCGCAGGCATCGCTCCCGGGACGACCACGAAGGGCGGCGGCAATAGCTCCCTATGGTGGTATGCCATCGGCGGAATAGCGGCCGTGACCCTGGTAGCAGGTGGCAGTCTGGGCGGCCTGGTGTGGGCCCGCCGGCGGGCCAGGAGCGGACGCTAACCAACAAGCCTTTGAACCGGCAACCCGCGCTGACTTTTGGGTTCGCGGTTCAGTGGTTCCTGCAAGAAGGGCGGCGACTCCATCGCCGTGACCCAGCCCGACGCCGTACCCGCGGGCAGCAGCACCCACACCGGCTCCAGCAGCGGCTACTAGCCCCCTCAGGATCGCAGGCGCTCCTTAGCCGCCTCCCACAATGCTTCCTGCTCTGCCAGGGGCAGATCAGCGAGGCTACGCCCACTCTCTCCGGCCAGAGCCTCCATGGTGGTGAAGCGCTGGCAGAACTTCTGGTTCGCCTGGCGCAACGCCTCTTCCGCGTCGATCTCCAGGTAGCGAGCCAGATTCACCAGCAGAAACAATACGTCACCCAACTCCTCCCGCCGCTGGGCCGCATCCTCTGCTCGGGCCAGCTCCTTCAGCTCCTCCCCCAGCTTGGCCAGCACGTCCTCCGTCCGCGACCACTCGAAGCCGACTCGCGCCGTCCGGTCCAGCAGGCGCTGGGCGTAGGCCAGCGCAGGCATCGCCTGCGGCATGCCGGCCAGGGCCGAGCCCTCCTTGCCCCGCTCCTCCCGCTTCAGCGCCTCCCAGCGAACCATCACCTCTTCCGGCGAATCGACCCGGGCATCGCCGAAGACGTGAGGATGCCGGCGCACCAGCTTGCTGGCGATGCCATAAACTACATCCTCCAGGGCGAACTCCTTCCCCTCCTCGGCGATCCGGACGTGCAGGAGCATCTCCAGCAGAAGGTCGCCCAGTTCATCGCACAGCTTGTCAGGGTCACCCTCATCCAGGGCAGCCAGCGCTTCGTAGGCCTCCTCCAGCAGATAGGGCTTGAGCGAGGCGTGGGTCTGCACCTGATCCCAGGGGCAGCCGTCGGGCCCCCGCAGACGAGCGATGATCCCCCGCAACCCCTCGAACGTCCGCAACTCCCCTTCTGCCATCTCCATGCTCTCATCCTTCCTTCTTCCCTCTTCCCCCTTCCCCTTCCTTCCTCGTATCGCCCGATTATAGAGACAGCCGCTTCTCATTGACAAGGCGAATAGTGACTTCTACCATGATCTTAGACTTGCCTGCTCGCCCCTGACGGGCTGGAGAGGAGATGCAAGCTGAGCCTCATCCGCCGAGCGGCCGCGCTCTTTTTCCTCGTCAGCATCCCTCTCCTGCTGATCACCACCAACGTCCGCTGGGCCGCCAGCGAGGCGCGCCTCTATCGCTACAGCTTCGACACCTACGACGCCGAGGCCACCACCGGCATCGCCCGCAGCGAACTGGACCGGGCGGCTGATGAACTGATCGCCTACTTCCACAACGACGAGCAGACCATCCAAATCACGGTGCAGCAGGAGGGGCAACCACTGCCCCTGTTCAACGACCGCGAAACGGCCCACCTCGCCGACGTCAAGGACCTCTTTCGCACCGTCTTCCGCCTACAGGAGGCATCCCTGGCCTTCGCCCTGGTGTTCGCGGTGGGCGTGTTCATCTGGGCCCGCGAGGCTCCCCTGCGGCTCCTCGCCCGCCTGCTCCTCGCCGCCTCCCTACTCACTCTGGGCCTGCTGACCCTCTTCGCCCTCCTCGCCCAGGTGGGATTCGACGAACTCTTCCTGCGCTTTCACCTCCTGGCCTTCACAAACGACCTCTGGGAGCTGGACCCCCACACCGATCACCTCATCCAGATGTTCCCCCGCGACTTCTGGTTCGACGCCGCCATGCTGGTGACCGGCCTGACCGCTCTGGAAGCGGCGCTATTGGCGTCGCTGTCGGCGATCTACCTGAGGGTCAGGCGACCCCTGGCGCTCACAACGCTGGCGGCACAGCAGCCCAGGACATAGATCAGACCCCACAGGCCCTCTGTACAGGAAGGCCTATGGCCATCAAGAGGATGACCTTCCCCTCTCATTGGAATCCGCGGCTTGGACGGGAGCTGCGGCGTTCTGAACGTAGCTGGCAGGGCTTATGGTCATTAGGAGAATAAGGGCTCAAGCCCGGCATAGCGCGATGTAGCGGAAGCCTTCAGGCTTCCACGGGCTTCCACCCCATGTCA
The DNA here is from genome assembly GCA_964354065.1 of uncultured Dehalococcoidia bacterium. Classification (GTDB taxonomy): domain Bacteria; phylum Chloroflexota; class Dehalococcoidia; order SM23-28-2; family SM23-28-2; genus JAUYDU01. Next base: position 4,635 of record CAYGYF010000059.1, read on the forward strand.
TGGAGGCCTGAAGGCCTCCGCTACATCACTCCGCGCTCAGCGTCACTGATTCATTAACGGCCATTAGCCCTGCCAGGATCGCCCTGAATTGTTGATCGCCTTCAGCCCCCCCGACGGGAGCTAGACCAGGTCGCAGGTGGAGCAGTTGTCGGAGGTACAGGCGGCACAGGCACTGCCGCCGCCCAGCGGCATGCTGGACCCGTCCGCCCCTTTGCTGAACGACGAGAAGATGGAGAGCACCCGCTGCGCCTCCTCGTGCCCGCTGGGGCAGGTGGCCAGCTCGTCGGAGCGGCTCATAGAGCGCAGCAGCTCAAACTTGCTCTCACACTGGCGGCAGTAGTACTCATACAGGGGCATTCGACGCTTATCTCCCTAGTTTCATCCTCAGGTTCTACTCCAGGTAGTCCTTGAGCTTCTTGCTGCGCGACGGATGCCGCAGCTTGCGCAACGCCTTCGCCTCGATCTGACGGATGCGCTCTCGCGTCACGTTGAACTCTCGCCCTACCTCCTCCAGCGTCCGGCTGCGCCCGTCCTCCAGCCCAAAGCGCAGCACCAGCACCTTCTTCTCGCGCGGGGTCAGCGACGAGAGCACCTCCTGCACCTGCTCCTTGAGGAGCTGATGCGAGGCAGCGTCGGCAGGGGCCAGGGTGCCGTGGTCCTCGATGAAGTCGCCCAGGTGACTGTCCTCCTCCTCGCCGATCGGCGTCTCCAGCGACACCGGCTCCTGCGACACCTTGATGATCTCCCGCACCTTGTCGGGCGTGACCTCCATCTGGCGCCCGATCTCCTCGCTGGTAGGCTCACGGCTGAGTTCCTGGACCAGGCGGCGGCTCACCCGCACCAGCTTGTTGATCGTCTCCACCATATGCACCGGAATGCGAATGGTGCGGGCCTGGTCGGCGATGGCCCGCGTGATCGCCTGACGGATCCACCAGGTGGCGTAGGTGCTGAACTTGTAGCCCTTGCGGTAGTCGAACTTCTCCACCGCCCGGATCAGGCCGATGTTCCCCTCCTGGATGAGGTCCAGCAGCGACATGCCCCGCCCGATGTACTTCTTCGCTACGCTGACCACCAGGCGTAGGTTGGCCTCCGTCAGACGCTTCTCACCCTTGAAGCCCTCGTCCTTGATCCTCCAGAAGTGCGTGCGGAATCGCTCCTCGTAGTCCGACAGCTTCTCGACCAGATCCCCCTTGGGCGGCAGCAGGGCCTTCTCGCTGCCACCCGCCACTATCGCCAGAGCCACCAGCTCCGGCGTCAGCATGTGGGTGACGATGGACAGCTTCACCAACGACCGCTCGGCCTCAGGCAGCTCCACGGACAGGCTGTCAGCGACCCGGGCAGCCAGCTCCTGGTCGATCTCGGCGTCGATGATCTGGCGAAAGGCGGGCTCGGTCACCAGATGGGCCAGCGACTGCCCCTTGAGGCCCAAGGCTTTCGCCACTACATCCTTGGTGGGCGAGAGCCGATGCAGCTCGTCTAGGAGGGTCACCATCACATACACAGCCGCTGGCGGCGAGCCGTGGATCTCCTGCCAGTTCTTCTCCAGGCGCTGGATGTGCTTGCCATCCTCCATCTGGCGGGCCAGCCGCTTCTCGTCGTCGGCTGTCAGCAGGCTCACCTTGCCGATCTCCCTCAGGTACATCCGTACCGGGTCGTCGATGCCCTCCTGCTCCTCCAGCTCGACGCCGGCCCCGGCCTCCTTCTCGAACTCCTCCCCCTTGACCTTGGCCACCACCTCAGGACCCATCCACTCCTCCACGTCCAGAGGGGTCGGCCGAATCAGATGGGGCAGCACAGTCTCCTTCTGCTCCAGAACGTCCTCTTCTGCTTCAGGCAAAGGGTGTTTTACCTCCTCCTCCAAAATTTCCTCATCCGCCTCCGATTCGCTTACTTCTTCTTCCAGAAGTTCTTCGGCGTCGTCGCGGCCCGGCCGCCTGCGCCGAAACAGAAACTCCTGAAATCGATTCCTTTTCTCCAATGGCTCAGCCATTCACTCCTACCTCTTGACCATCCCTCCCAGCAACCTCACTCCTCCTCCTCGTCCTGCTCTGCTCTACTGCTCTGGTGCAAGCGAATGCCGATCTCCATATCCCGCAGGTGCAGGGCCGCCGCCTGCGACACCTCCTCGACGCCCAGCTCCTCGGGCGGCGAACCCGACCGCCAGGCCTCGGCGGCTATCGCCAGCTCCTCCACTCCGGCCGGCCCGTCCTCCGCCTCGCGAGCCGCCAGGGCGGCGCTGCTCGCCTGCTTTATCGCCTCCAGCCGCCGCTGCTCCAAACGGCGCAGGCAGTCGTCTAGGGCCGCCTTCGCCCCTTGCTCGTCAAACGACGGCACGTTCAGCACCGCGATCCGCTGGAGGTGCCCATCTAGCTCCTCAGGAATCGCCTGGCGTACCTCTTCCACATCGGCACAGCCCTGCCAGGCCTCCAGCAACTGCCGGTTCTCACTATACCAGAAGACGTCCGCCGACAGGCCCAGGCCGTCTTCCCGCAACTCAGGGTAGCGCAGGAGCAGCGCCAGGCAATACTCCTCCCGCATGTCGCCCCCACGAGTCGGGACCGCCACAGCCTCTGGCTCCTCGACCGACTCCCTGGCACGCCCCCGCTTCCCCTGAGCCTGTCGAAGGGCCTGACGCTGGAGCATCTGCTGCAGCGCCCCCTCCCTCACCTGGGCCAGGCGGGCCAGCCTCTGCACGTAGTGCGCCTGCACCACCCTATCGCCGATGGCCCCCACCAGCGGCAGAAGCTCCGCCACCGCTCGCGACCGCTCCCTCGGCTGCGACAGGTCCAGGCTCGCCGCCAGTGTCTGGAACTTGTAGTCCAGCAATGGCTGGGCCTCAGCCAGGAGAGCGGCCCAGGACTCAGGCTCGCTGCGAATCATCTGGTCAGGGTCGCGGCCCTCCGGGAGAATGACCACCCGGATATCTCGTCCCAATATGTCCTGATACTCTATCGCTCGCAGGGTCGCCTCCTGGCCAGCCATATCCGCGTCCAGCGCCAGGACGACGTCGCGGCTATACCGCTTGAGCAGCCGTACCTGTCGCTCGGTAAGGGCAGTCCCCATCGACGCCACTACGTTGGCGAACCCGTGCTGGTGGGCGGCGATGGCGTCCATGTATCCCTCTACGATTACGGCCGACCCCTGACCGCGGATGTGTTCCTTGGCCTTGTCCAGACCGTACAACAGGCTCCCCTTGTCGAAGATCGCCGTCTGGGGTGTGTTCAGATACTTGGGCTGGCTATCGCCGCCCTCCACCGGCAGCGACCGCCCGCCGAACCCGACAACGCGACCCCCCATATCGGCGATCGGGAACATGACCCGCTGGTGAAACAGGTCGCGCAGCCCCCGCTCGCCCTCAATGGCCAGGCCAGCCGCCAGCAGCTCCTCGTCCCGATAGCCTCGCTCCCTCAGGTGCTGACACAGGCTATCCCAACCACTGGGGCTGTACCCAAGCTGGAAATCCTGCATGCTCTTCACGTCCAGGCCGCGCTCCTCTAGGTAGCGCCGCGCCCCTCGTCCCGCCTCGCTCGTCAGCAGCGCCCGGTGGTAGAACTGGGCCGCTGCCTCGCTGGCCTGGCGCAGCCTCTCTCGCTCACTATCCTCCTCCCGCCGCCGCTCCGGCAGGGGCACGCCAGCCCGCTCGGCCAGCAGCCGCAGGGCCTCAGCAAACTCCAGCCCCTCCTTCTTCATCACGAAGGAGAACACGTCGCCGCCCGTGCCACACGCCCCGAAGCAGTGCCAGCTCTGCCTCTCCGCCGAAACGAAGAACGAGGGCGTCCGTTCGCTATGGAAGGGACAGACCGCCTTGTAGCTCCGTCCCGCCTTCACCAGCTGGACGTACTGGCCCACCACGTCCACGATGTCCAGCCGCTGCTTCACCTCATCGACGGTCGTCATGACATAATAACCCGAACAAATGATCAGTTCTCATTATACACCAACCGCGCCCCCACACAAATATAGAACATGAAATGCCCCCAAAAGTTACGTCCCAAGGGGGCCCCCGGGGCCTTTTACATAACGAAATTGACGCCCATCACCCTATCCGTTCTCTATCCGTTGTCCGTACCCCAGCCCGGCCGCCGCCTTCAGCGCGAACTGGTCGGTCATGCCCGCGATGTAGTCCGCCACCCGACGCCAGGGCGGGTCGGACGGTATCAGGAAATCGCTCTCGATCTCCTGCGGCCGCCCCAGATAGTACTCGAACAGGAAGCGCACCACCCCCTTCGCCTCTTCCACCTCGTCCCGCCGGTCCTCCCACAGATAGACCCGCTGGAACAGGAACTCCCGCAGAGCATTGGCCGCCGCCTGGATCGCCGGGCTCATCCCAATGCGCGGTTCGACGGCTGTACCCAGAAGGCCCGTCGCCACCCACGAGTGCTCGACGATGTCGCCCACCAGGGTGTTGATCCGCTGCGAGTGAGTCCGCCCCAACACGCGACTTACCTCGGCCGGCAGCTCCCCCTCCGCCAGCACCCCCGCCCGCATGGCGTCGGCGAGGTCGTGGTTGATGTAGGCCACCGCGTCCGCCAGCCGCACGATCTGCCCCTCCAGGGTGGCCGGCTCTTTGCCTCCGGCCGACGCCAGGATGTCCTCCCGCCCCTTGGAGCTGTTGACGATGCCGTCCCGCACCTCCCAGGTCAGGTTCAGGCCCCGGCCTCCGTTCTCCAGCCGCTCCACCACCCGCAGGCTCTGCTCGGCGTGGCGGAAGCCCTCCGGCAGGAGCTCGGCCAGGGCCTCCTCGCCAGCGTGGCCGAAGGGCGGATGGCCCA
>CAYGYF010000060.1:0-8864 GCA_964354065.1 uncultured Dehalococcoidia bacterium
GAGCAGTAGCCGGGCGAGTCGATCGCCAGCTCCACCGAGTACTGGCCACACTGGGCGCCGGTCTCGGCCGCACCGCCCATCTGGGGGCAGCCGTCGTTCACTGTACCGTCGCCGTCGTCGTCTAGGTTGTTGGCGCACTGGGCTACCGTCTCGGCCGCCCCGACGGCCGGACAGCCGTCGTTCACCTTACCGTCGCCGTCCTCGTCCATGGGGCCGTCGATGGCGGCCCCCACCGGGTTGGTGAGGACCACCTCGTCGTCGACGACGATGTCGACGGCCAGGGGAGCGCCGTTCAGCCACAGCTTGACTATCTGCGCCCCAGCGACATTGATGTCGATGGGGATCCGGTATATCACCTGGGCGCCGTTATAGCTCTGCTCGCCTACGCCCGTCAGGGTGGCCCCGGCGTTCCACGGCGAGGTGGCGATCACGCCACTCGGGCTGGCGTCGCTAATGTCTTCACTGTTGTCGTGGCCGAAGTTCAGGTTCTGGTTCTCACACTCGCCATACGAGCAGGTGGCCACCGGGCTGTTGCTGCCGACGACGTCGTCCAGGTAGCCAAACATCAGCAGGCCGCGGTTTGCGGCCGCCTTGGGAGTGGCGAGGTTGAGGTTGTCCGGCCACCAGTTGAACTGGAAGTTGTAGCCCGTCGCCTCCTCATTCTCCGGGATGGCGTCGGCATAGACGTTGACGTAGAAGTTGGCGGCGTCGTTCGTCTTCTCGATGCACCTCTGGATGGTCCCCAGAGAGCCCGGCCCGTCTACCGACGGCATGACGGCCCCAGTCGCGTCCATGTCTATGCCGATGTGGGCGACGGGGTTGCCCTCAGCGGCGCCGACTCGCCCGCCCGGCTCGCCCTGCGCCATCATCCAGGCCGCGAAGGCCACCAGGGCTATCGCCACTGCTCCTGCTATGGTCTGCCACATCGTCTTCTTCATCGGGATTGCCTCCCTCAGTACGGGCGCAGCATGCTGCGCCCCTTCATCCTGGCTGGGACCCCTATCGTAGGCCAGGCTCGTAGCCCCGGCTTGTAGGCGAGTAGCTTTTCCGCCGAAGGCGGATGCGCCTCTGGCGCAAGCTGCCCGCGCCGCCTAAAATTCGCACGTAACATAACATAAAACGACGGGGATTGCAACCCATCTCTCCCCCAATATTTTCTGTCGTGGAGCTGGCTGCTTCCGCCCCCAGGCGCTCTCCCCGCGCCGGGGGGCCAGGGGCCCCATCCGCTGTGAGGCCGCCGGGCTCTCCCGTCCTTGCCCCCAGGCCAGACCCTCTTCGACAGGCTCAGGGTGACACCCTGACCCAGGGGCAAGGACGGGAGAGGATTGCTCCTCTCCCGTCCTCGTTTTCCCGACTAAATCGGGCTCACCGACAGCTTACGGCTGGTGCACGATCGTCGTCCTGATCGTGCTAATGCAGTTGTTGGTGAGGTATGGCGGCAGCTCGGTGCCCTCCGGTGGGTCCTCATCGATGAGGCTATCGCCGTCGTTGTCGATGCCGTCGATGGGATCCTCGTCGGCAACGGTGTCGCCGTCGTCGTCGCTGGGCTGGGCGAGGTGCGTGATACACAGCTCCACACCCACGTCGGACACGCCCGGCAGGACCGGGTCGTGGCACTCGAAGCGGATGCGGTACAGCACCCACTTGGCCTCCTCGTCCCTGAGGATGAAGGTCTCCAGACCGGGGATGATCAGGCCGCTCGAGGTTGGGGTGGTTATCGTGCAGCTCTGCATCGCGGTCGGGATGGTCAGCGTGAGGCCGATCTTCACCAGCTCGTCGTGCGAGACGTCCTTGGTGATGGGGTTGTATATCTTGCCGATGACCCACATGTAGCGACCGACGTTGTCGCTCAGGTTGATCGGGGCCGGGCCGTAGGCCACCATGCTGATGACCTGCACGTCGTGGGCCGGGATCGAGTCACAGACATCGCCCAGGCCGTCGCCGTCCTCGTCCTCCTGGTCGTCGTTGGGCACGTCCTGACAGTTGTCGCGGATGCCGGCGTAGTTGTCAGGCACGCCGTCGCCGTCAGTGTCGCGCACCAGGGTGACGACCGCGGACGCCGAGTTGTTGCTCGGGTCGGGGTCAACAACGTGCGGCGACGTGACCGTGACGTCCTTGTCGAACACCAGGTCGCAGGAGTAGGGCGGCTTCTTCAGGTCCGTCCAGTCGGCAGAGAACACCTCCTCGTCCGGCACGTCCACGCTCACCGGCAGGGTCACCACGGAGGCGGCCGGCGCGTTCGGCTCCACGTTTACGCAGTCCACTACGTCGGCCACCGTCTTGGTGACGGCCGCGTCCACCGGCTCATACGGCCCGTTGTTGTGCAGGACTTCCGAGCTCACGATTGGCTCCAGGATGCCGGGGATGATCAGCACCTGGTTGCCAGGCACGAGCGGCAGGTCGTCCGACAGGCTCCACGCGACGATCTTCACGTCGGCGTAGCTGATGGCGTTCACCGTCAGGTCGGTGTGCGCCACGTTGTTCAACAGGTCGGGGTCACCGATGTGCGCCTCCTTCGGCGCGCTCAGCGTGTTGTCGAAGGTGAACGTGTGCTCGCTCGGCTGCGTGCAGTGGAGGGTGTAGTCCTCGTCCACCACAACGTCCACGCTCGTCGGCAGGTCCACCTGGAACGCGACAGGAGCCGCGCTGACCGTGCAGTCCGCAGGCGCTGCCGCCGCGCTGGTGAGCGTCGCCGTAACCGGCCCGTACGGCCCGTTGTTGTGGAGCACCTTCCTCAGGGTGATCGGCACGTTCGCGCTGACGTCGATGTCCGTCGGCGGGGTGACTACCGCCTGGCTGACGATCTTGACGTCAGCAGAGGCGATGGCGTTCACCGTCAGGCTGGCGCTCTTGCTGTTGTTGTTCGGGTTCGGGTCGTGGACATGGGTGTCCAGCACCGCCACGCTGTTCGAGAAGTCGAACTTGTGCGTGCTGGGCTGCGTGCAGTGGATGGTGAAGACGTGGTCGATCGTCACGTCCACGCTAACCGGCGCTGCCACCACGTCCAGGAAGCTGGTCGGGGGGCCTACCGTGCAGCCGGCCGGAGCCGGTTGGGCCACCAGATCGGACTGAGCAGCAGCAACATTCACCGGGCCGTTGTTGTGGATGACCTCGCGCAGGGTGATGTCCGTGTTGGCGCTCACGGCGATGTTGGTCGGCGGAGCGAGCACCGTCAGGCTCACCTTCTTGAGGTCGGCCAGAGCGTAGGCCTCGATCTGGATGTCCTGCTTGTGGACGTTGTTCTGGACGTTCTCTTCCTCCACCGGCGGCTGAGGCACCACACCGATGTCCAGGTGGACGCTGTGGTCGCTCTTCTCGTTGCAGTGGAGGTTGTAGGAGCGCGTCATCGACCGCGACTCGAACGGAGCCAGCGGGCCAACCAGATCGTCGTTCATGCGGGTGATCTGGCTGTGGAGGTAGGTGTTGGCGCCCTCGACGATGGTGTCCTCGGCGTAGCTGTCGCCGGGCAGCGGGATCCACCGCGCCTCACACTTGTTGGCCGCGTTGGTCACGTCCGACACCAGCAGCAACTGGTACTCGACGTTGGCCGCAACGTTGCCGTTGGTGGCCGTCACCGTCACCGGGAAGCTCTTGGTCGTGCTCACGTCCACGTCGACCTCGTGGTCCTTGTCGACGCTCACCACCACGTCGGTGTCCGGACAGCCGTCCGTGTCGTCAATGCCGTCCAGGTCCTCCGGGATCAGCGGACAAGCGTCCACGTTGTCGATGATCGTGTCGTCGTCGTCGTCGATGTCGCAGGCGTTGCCTATCCCGTCGCCGTCCGTGTCGGTCTGGTCCGGGTTATAGACGAAGGGACAGTTGTCGCTCGGGTTGGGCACGCCGTCGCCGTCCACGTCGTCGTCGGCGGTAATGCTGACGTGGTTCTGCGCCTGGTTGTTCAGCATGTTCGGGTCAGGCGGAGGCGTCGCACCACCGTTGCTCACGTTGGCGATGATCTGCAGCGCGTCGGAGTTCTCCCAGGTCCCAGGCGCCGTGCAGTGGATGATGTACTTGCGCACGACGTTTATGGTGCCCGGGCCGCCGAAGGCCTGGCTGCCTCCCAACCGGGCGATGTGCGTGCCGTTCAGGTCGATGGGCGGGTAGGTCGTGTCGCTACCCTGGGCTACCCAGTCCGCCGTGCACGGCGTGTGCGAGGTCGCTGACAGCAGCCAGTTCACCGTCGACGTCGAGTCGGCGCTGACCGCCATCGTCACCTCGTACCCAGTCGGCATGCTCACCGGCAGGATGTCGCCCACCGGGTCCTCACCGTCCTGGGTGTCGCCGTCCTCGTCAACCCAGTTGACCGTCGTGTCCTCGTCCATCAGGGTGTCGGCGTCGTTGTCGGCGGGGCCGCCGACGCCGTTGCCGATCCACTCATCCTTGGACAGGGTTACCGACGAGTCAACCTCGAACGGGTTGCAGTAGTTGTGCGGCGTGCCGGGAGGTGTGCTGCCGGGTCCGTCGAGCAGGACCTTCTTGATACCGATGTCCGCGCGCGTGAAGCTGGCGGAGAACGTGTAGTCGCCCACCGCGCCACAGGTCAAGCGCTTGATGCCCGTCGGATTGTAGTTCACGCCGTCCCAGCTGCTGTACTCACCCAGCAGGACGCTGGAAGCATTGTACGGCGAGCACGTGTCCTTCGGGTTCAGCACAGACGGGTCGCCCGTGACTGTCACGGTGGCAAAGTTACCGCCGCCCATGTTGAACACCACCAAGTTCACCGGCATGCCCAGGCCGGTGATGTAGCCCACGTAGCGCGCCCACATGAAGGCGCCGCCCGCTATCAGCTTGGCCACCACTGGGTCGGAGTTCAGCCGGGTCGGGTACACGAATGGGTTGGCCAGGTCTATCTGGGCAGCGGAGTCAGGGCCCTCACCGTAGGCCAGCGCGATGGCGCCGTCATACAGGCCCGGCGCGTCCAGCTGCGCAGGTCCCACCTGCACCGAGCAGTTCGGGAAGAGGTTCGCGTCGCTGAACACCGTGAAGCCCACCTGACCGGCAACTAGCCCGTTCGGGACCCCAATGCCGTTGGTCACGGAGAAGGGATTCGGTGTGTAGCTGACTATACCCGGCATCGGGTTGCCAGCCGGTATGGCGAAGTTCACCTGAACCTTGCACGGCTGGGCGCCCGTCAGACAGATGTCGGACACCGGCGGAATATTCGGGTCGGCCGGGTACGCCGAGTCGATCACCGCGCTGTACGTGGGCGTGAAGGGCCGCACTGCCAGCGCCGCGATCGTCGTCACCTTGACGTTGTTCGTCGGGTCGGTGTCGGTGATGTGGGTGTCCTTGGGCGAGATCGTGTTCTGGACTCCGAACACGGCGATCTGGAAGGCCGAGTCCTCGTCGATCTTGCCGTCCAGGTCGTTGTCGATACCGTCGTGCGCGTCCTCGTCAACGAAGGTGTCGGCGTCGTTGTCGAAGCCCATCTTCATCATGCAGTCGCCGTCGGCCGGCATGCCCGGCGCACCGTCGATGTCGGCCACGCCGTCCGCACCGTTGTCGATGTCGTCCGTGCAGGATCCCGCACCGGCGCCGTCCTCACCCGTGACGTTGTTGCTGCCGCAGTGGATGGTGAAGGTCTCCGTGTGCGTCAGGTCGGTGGAGTTGACCAGGGTCACCTGGCCGCCAGCGCCGCCCGGGGTCACCTGACAGTCGCCCGGCAACTGGCCCGTGCCCGTGGCCGGCGGGCTGCTGGGACAGCCGTCGTTGATCACGGTGTCGCCGTCGTTGTCGAGAGCGTCGGCACACCATGCCGGGGCGTAGGCGCCCTCACCGCCGGCCGCGCTGGGGCTGAAGAACGCGCCCTTGGCGATGTTCGTCACCACCGGCGTGTAGCCGCCGTTGTTGTGCATGACCTTGTCTACCGTCAGGGTGTAGTTGTTGCTCAGGGTCATCCTCGGGAAGCCCCAACTCAGCTTGCAGTCCTTGTCGAGAAGGTCGATCGTGGTGTCGCCGTCGTTGTCGACGGTGTCGAAGCAGTTCATGGCGTCAGCTTCGAGGCCACCCTCACCCCACTTCGGATCGGAGACGGGGATCGCCAGGGTCTGGCTCACGATCTTGAGGTCGGTCGTGGCGTGCACGTTTATCGAGAACTGGCTCGTCATGCAGTTGTTGCCCGGGACGGGGTCGAGACCGTTCGGGTCGTCCATCGCGATGCAGTTCTCCACCGAGAAGTTCTTGGTGCTCGGCGTCGTGCAGTGGATGGTGAAGTTCTCCACCACCGGCGTGTCCACGCTCTCCTCAAGGTTCCCGACCGGAGTCACCAGCGGGTTCGGCACCACTGTGCAGCCCGCCGGCACCGTCCAGGTGGACGTTACGTGAGCCGCCACCGGCGTGGAGGGCCCGTTGTTGTGTACGGTCTTGTTCAGGGTGATCGGCACGTCCTCGCTGATGTTGATGTCGGCCGGCGCACCGACCACAGCCTGGCCCGTGACCTTCAGGTCTGCTGTCGGCGGGCAGGGCGTGTCGATCGCCAGCAGCACCGAGTACTGGCCACACTGGGTCTCGGCCGCCCCGACGGCCGGACAGCCGTCGTTCACGTCGCCGTCGCCGTCGTCGTCCACGTTGTTGGCGCACAAGGTCTCGACCGCCCCGACGGCCGGACAGCCGTCGTTGACCTTACCGTCGCCGTCCTCGTCCATGGGGCCGTCGATGGTGGCTCCCACCGGGTTGGTGAGGACCAACTCGTCGTCGACGACGATGTTGACGGGTAGAGGAGCGCCGTTGATCCACAGCTTGACTATCTGCGCCCCAGCAGGAGCGACGATGTCGATGCTGACTCGCTCTATCACCTGGGGGCCGTTCCAGCTCTGCTCGCCCGCGGTCGGCAGCGAGGAGCCGCCGCTCCACGGCGAGGCAAGATCCGGCCTCGCGTCGTTCAGGGTGCTAGGGCTGAGGCCGGAGCCGGGGTTCAGGTTGAGGTTCCCCCCGGCCGGGTCGTAGTAGCCCCACAAAAGCATCCCCTGAGTGATCGGGTTGACGATGTTGATGGGGCTGGCCGGCACCAGGCCAGGCGGCGACCAGGCGACCTGGATGTTGTAGGCCGTCGCCTCCTCGTCCACCGGGATGCTGTCAGCATAGATGTCGATGGTGAAGTTGGAGTCCGTGCTCAGCTTGGAGATGCATCTGTCTTTGACCCCTAGGGAGCCTGCGTCCGTAGTCGACGGCAGGACGTTGGCCGCCCCGCCGGTGGGGCACACGCCCGCCGCGCTAGCCGTCCCGCTCGGGCACATGTCTATGCCGATGTGGCCGATCGGATCGCCCTCGGCGGCGCGGACGCCTCCGCCCCCGCCATTCAATAACAGCAGCAACGTGAAGGCCAGCGCCAAGCCGACCGCCCCCGCTACCGCTGCCAATACTAGTTTTCTCATGGCCGCACCCCCTTGTGCATGCTACTTCCGTTTCTTCCGTTGCTCGCTCTTGACCTCATGGACTGTGCTCTCACCCCCTCTTCCTGCCCCGACTTGTCGGGGCTCCCCCGGCCCAGCGCAGGCCCGCGAGGCAAGCCTGGCGCCCCACGTCCGCCCTGGGCCAGGGACTACTAGCCCTTTGATTGATTCCCTTTATTACTCCTGACCTGTCCCTACTGTCCTTCCTGACCTGTCCCTACTGTCATTCTGAGCGAAGCGAAGAATCTCCCCCATGGGTGGGGCGGGCAGCGGCTGCACCACTACCCGCCCCTACGGGGCTCTCCTACTCAACACACGCTACGAACAGCTTTCCGGTGTACTTCGACACGTCGGGAATCAGGATCTGAGCGTTATGGTCCAGGTCCAGGCGGCAATTCGGATCGGCGCTCGGGCAGGTCACCGCGATGAACAGCTTTCCGGTGTACTTCGACACGTCGGGAATCAGGATCTGAGCGTTGTTGTCCTGGTCCAGCGGCCACGCCGGGTCGCTCGTGGTGTCCGGACAGCCGTCAAGCCGGTCGGTGCCCAGGTACACTTCGTCGGCATCGTACCCCACCCCGGCCACAATGTCGCCGTCACTATCAGGGCCACCGCCCAGGCAGCCGGGGTCGTTCTCGTTGGCCAGGGTGTCGCCGTCGTTGTCCACCGGGCCGGTGTCAGGGTGGCCGTAGGTTGTGTAGTCACTGCAGCCCTGGGGCGCCGGGGGGTCAATGCTGACGTACAGGGCCGCGTTCTCCGGCGTGCTGCCTTGAGCAGCCGGGCCGGCAGGGGCCGCGATCGACCCCAGCGCTATCTCCGTGGCGTCGCACCAGCCGTCGCCGTCGGTGTCATTGGCCAAAGGCACGCACGCTGCCTGGTTCATAGCCGCGTCCCTGGGGTAGTCCGTGTGGAAGTGGCCGTCGGCGCGGTCGGCCATCAGCTTCCAGTCGGTGGGGGTGTTCGTGCAGTCGGCGCCGCCGCTTATGCACTCATAGCCGGCGAGGATCACCGGGCCGGCGTTGTTGTTGGGGTTCCAGTCCGGCTCGCACGCGTCGCCGATGCCGTCGTTGAGCGGGCCCTTGTCGGCAGCCGCGTTGCCCCGCGGGACGTCCTGGTCGATCTGGGCCATCAGGCCCGGACAGCCGTCGTTAACGACGGGGGTGCCGCCGTCGTCGCCGGCCAGGTCGTCGCTGATGGCGTTGTCACAGGCGTTGAGGATGCTCGCCTCGGAGACAGCGCCCACCTGCGGGCAGCCGTCGTTCACGCCGTCGTTGTCGTCGCTGGTGGTGTTGGCGCACTGGCCGCCGGCCTCGAGCGCCAAGCCCACCTGGGGACAGCCGTCGTTGACGAAGGTGTCGAGGTCGTCGTCGAAGCGGTTGTTGCACTGGGCGCCTGCCTCAGGCGTGCCGCTCTGGGTCGGGCAGCCGTCGTTGACGTAGTCGTTGTCCTCGTCCAGGAGGTTGTTGCACTGGC
>CAYGYF010000061.1:0-8861 GCA_964354065.1 uncultured Dehalococcoidia bacterium
TGTCCGCGTCTGCGATGCGCAGGAACCGGTGCTTGCCGACGCGGATGATCATGCCGACCCCTAGGCTGATGGCGCTGTCCAGCGTTACCTTCTGGCCGTCGATTTCGACGGCTCCCTGGCTGATCAATCGGCGGGCTTCGCTGGCGCTGGACACGACGCCCAGCTCCTTCAGAAGAGAAGGAAACAGGTTAGGCGCTATCTCGCCCGCCTTCAGCGCTGCCTCCAGCAATGGCCCGGGGGCGGTGATCTCCTGCACTTCCTCCGGCAGCTCCCGCTTGCGGAAGACCCTGGTGAACTGCTCTTCGGCCTCGCGGGCCGCCTCAGCGCCGTGGAACTGGGCCACGATCTCGTGCGCCAGGCGCATCTTCAACTCCATAGGGTTGACGGAGCGAGTCCGCAGCGCCTCCTGCATCTCCGCCAGCTCTGCATCGGGCACGTCGGTCACCAGCTCGAAGTAGTCCATCATCACCGCGTCGGGCAGGGACATGGTCTTGCCGTACATCTCGTCCGGCGGGTCCTCCAGGGCGATGTAGTTGCCCAGGCTCTTGCTCATCTTCACCTTGCCGTCGGTGCCCACCAGCAGCGGCACCAGGAAGCACTGCTGCGGCCGCTGGCCCATCATCTCCTGGAGGTCGCGGCCCACCAGCAGGTTGAACTTCTGATCGGTGCCGCCGAACTCCACATCGGCCTCGACGGCCACCGAATCGTATGCCTGGAGCAGGGGGTAGAGGAACTCGTGCAGGCCGATCGGCTTGTGCGCGGCGAACCGCTGGGAGTACTCGTCCCGCTGGAGGATCTGGGCCACCGTAAAGCGAGCGGCCAGGCGCACCACTGTCTCCAGGTCGAACTTGTCGTACCACTCGCTCTGCCAGCGGATCTCGGTGCGCTCCCTGTCCACCACCATGAAGAACTGGCGCAGGTAGGTCTCGGCGTTGGCCTTGACCTCCTCGGCGGTGAGCATAGGGCGCGTCTGCGACTGGCCGCTGGGGTCGCCGATGCGGGCCGTCCAGTCGCCGACGATGAGCACCACCTGATGGCCCAGCTCCTGGAGCTGGCGCAGCTTGCGCAGGGGGACGGCGTGGCCAAGGGTAAGGTCCGGGGCGCTGGGGTCGAGACCCAGCTTCAGGCGCAGGCGGCGGCCGGAGCGCAGGGCGGCCACGAACTCGTCCTCGGGGATGATCTCGGCCACGCCGCGGCGGAGGATCCAGCGCAGCTCTTCGTCCTTGGGGACGATAACCGATTCTCCCCGGCCCTTTTGCCCTGTTCCCTGTTCCTTGTTCCTTGTTCCACTCATGACAGATAAGCCCTCGCGGCGGCGACGTCCTTCTCGATCTGGGCCCTGAGGGCGTCGGCGCTGGCGAAGCGCATCTCCCCTCGCAGGCGGTGCAGGAGCTCGATGCGCAGCTCCTGGCCGTGCAGCTCGCCCTGGAAGTCCAGGATATGGGTCTCGACGGTGGGCCTGTCCTCGCCGGAGCCGGGGAAGGTGGGACGCAGGCCAATGTTGGTGACGGCCGGGCGGACGCCCTGCCCTGACAGGTAGGCGCGGGTGACGTAGACGCCGAAGACGGGCAGGGCGCGGTCGAAGCCGAAGGCGATGTTGGCGGTGGGGAAGCCGAGGGACTTGCCCCGCTCGGCGCCCGGCACCACCGGCCCCCGCAGGGAGAAGGGGCGACCGAGCAGGCTGGCCACCGTCTCCATGTCGCCGCGGGCCAGGGCCAGGCGCACGGCGGAGGAACCGACCTTCTCGCTGGCAACGGCCAGGAGTGGCACCACCTCCACGGCGAAGCCAAGCTCCCGGCCGATGGCCGTGAGTGTCTGTGTATCCCCTTCGCGGTTGCGGCCCAGGGCGAAGTCGGTCCCTATCACCAGCAGCTTCAGGCGTAGCTCATCCACCAGGAGGGCGGCGAACTCGCGGGCCGAGAGCTGGGCGAGTTCGGAGGTGAAGGAGAGGATGGCGACGCTGTCCACGCCCAGGGCGCGCAGAAGCTCGATGCGCTCCTCCAGGCCACAGAGGTAGGTGAGGGTAGCCTGAGGATGGACGACCAGGCGGGGATGGGGGTGGAAGGTGACCACGATGGCGGCCAGGCCCTCCTGGCGCGCCCGCTCCACCATGTGGCCGATGAGGTAGCGGTGGCCGCGGTGGACGCCATCGAAGACGCCGATGACCACGGCGGCGTCGCGGCCGGGGGCGGCTCGGGCCAACTCATCGCGGGCCAGGATGGGGCTATCGCTCACGCTGATGCGCCCCCTTCGGCTTCGCTCAGGACAGGCCCTCTCGCCACCTCGATCATCGCTCGCAGGTTGGCTTCGGGCGTCTGGGGCGATATGGAGCAGTCGGGGGTCAGGAGGAAGCGCCTTCCGCCAGAGGCGGACAGGGCCTGGCGCGCCTCGGCCGCCACCTGGTGCGGCCGACCGTCGACAAGAGTGGTATCGTGGGAGACGCCGCCGGCCACCGCCTTGTCGGTCTTGGCCAGGATGTCCTCGAGGCTGGGATTGCCCGTCCCGGTGGCCGCCCAGTGGAAGGCGTGCACCGGATAGTCGAGAAGGTTCTCCAGCATGTTGTTGTTGCGGCAGACGTGGAGGAGATTAAACTGGCCACCTTGCACCGCCGCCAGGACGGCCAGGTCGTAGGGGCGGCCGAACCGCTGGTACTGCTCGTCGCTGCAACTGTCGCGGGTGGCCCACTCGACGGGGGCGAAGAAGATGCCGCTGGCGCCGGCGTCCAGGCAGGCGCGGGCGTAGGCGGCCAGCGTATCGGCGATGACCGAGAGGGCGGCCTCCAGGTCCTGGGGAGCGTCGTCCATGTACTGACGGATGGGCTGGCGACCTCCAGCCAGGCGGCTGGCCACCGCCAGGGGCGAGAAGACCGTCTGAATGAAGGCGGCCTGACCGGCCCCCGCCAGAGGCGGGTGCGCCTCTGGCACAAGCTCGCGGCCGATGAGCCTGAGAGTAGCCAGTTGTTGGCCGTAGGCCCCCTTGGTGGGGTCGAGAGGGCGCAGGCTACGCAGGTCGGCGGGCGACTTGACGGCGGCCTCGACGAGATCAGGCCCCTGGTCGTCCCGGCCGGAGGGCTGGAAGCGGCAGCCCCAGTCCTCGGCGTAGTAGGTGGCGCGGGGGTTGACCTTGATGAAATCCCAGTCGTAGCGGCGGTAGGCGTCGAGAGTGGCCTGGGCCAGGCCCTCGGCCGTCCACTCGCGGCGGAAGTCGTGGCCCCAGGCGCTGACCGGCACCCGGTCGACCTGTCGGCCGGCGAGGGCGGCCTGGACGCGCTGGAGCTTGGTCATCGAGGGCACCGCTGGTTCCTCTCTCTTGTAAGTGACGCTGAGCGCGGAGTGATGTAGCGGAGGCCTTCAGGCCTCCATCGCATGGGGTGGAAGTCTAAAGACTTCCGCTACATTGCGCTATGCCTGAGCCCTTATTCTCTTAATAACCATGAGCCCTGCGGCTACGTCTGGGTGGGTAGGTGTGCAAAGGGGAGGGTAGAACCCTTCGGCTTCGCTCAGGGCAGGCCCCTCCCGCGCTGGGGATAGTAGCACAGCGCCCGAGGAGAATCAAGGCGGGGGGCTGGGAGCGGCCGGCACTGCCACCAGTATTATGTCGCGGAAGAGGGCCCTTTGCCTGACCCGAATCTGCCCAGCCTTGATCAGCTCCAGCACGGCCAAGAAGACGACTATCACCTCGGTGCGGGAGGTGCAGGCCTCGACCAGGGCGCGGAAGGAGGCCCGGCCGGCGCCGCTGGCGACCGCCGCCATCACGCCCTCCATCTTCTCTTCCACCGTGACCGGCTCCCGCTCGATGGCGCCCTCCTCGGGCTCGGCGGGCTGACGGCTGAGGGCCTCTTGGAAGATGTCGAGGAGGGCCTGGAGGCTCACGCCCTTGAGGCCCGGCGGCAGGAGAAACTGCCTGGCTGGGGCCAGGCGGGGATAGGCTCGCTTACCACGTTCTTCCAGGTCGCGGAAGGCGTCCGCCGCCTGGCGGAAGCGCTTGTACTCCACCAGCATCTGGGCCAGGGCCTCGCCCACGTCCTCCTGCCCGCCCTCCTGTTTCGGGCGAGGCCGCAGGTCGGGCAGGAGAGCGCGGGACTTTATGTAGAGCAGCTTGGCCCCCACAGCGATGAACTCAGCCAGGGCCTCGGGGTCGAGGCCGGCTGAGGAATGGAGATAGGCCCAGTACTGGTCGGTGACCTGGGCCAGGGAGACGGCGGTGATATCCAGCTCCTCGCTCTCGATGAGGTGGAGGAGAAGGTCGAGGGGGCCCTGGAAGACGGAAAGGTTCAGCTCGAACATGACGCTACCATGCTATTGGAGAGTGGGGAGACTGGCAAGCTGTAGTTTGGGGGACACCCTCAACCCCCCGGCAGAGGGGGCCTCTTAGCCCCCTCTGCACTCCTCTATTTCTACAGCCTGCTAGGAGACGGGAGCGAGCGGCCTGCCGACGGCCCGGGCTACTTCCCCCACCCGATCCATGAGCTGGCGGAAGTTGTCGAAGGTGAGGGACTGGGCGCCATCGGAGAGGGCGTGGTCAGGGCTGGGGTGGACCTCTACCATGAGGCCGTCGGCGCCAACGGCCACCGAGGCCATGGCCATGGGCTCGACCAGGTACCAGCGGCCGGTGGCGTGGCTGGGATCGCCGATGATGGGCAGGTGGCTGAGGCGCTTGGCCAGGGGGATGGCGCTCAAGTCCATGGTGAAGCGGGTGTCGGTCTCGAAGGTGCGGATGCCCCGCTCGCAGAGGATCACCTGATCGTTGCCCTCGGCCAGGATGTACTCAGCGGCCAGGAGCCACTCCTGCAAGGGGGCCCACATGCCTCGTTTGAGCATCACCGGCTTGCCGCAACGGCCAACCTCGTCCAGAAGGCTGAAGTTCTGCATGTTGCGGCTGCCGATCTGGAGGATGTCGGCGTAGCGGGTCACCAGCTCCACATCGCGGGGGTCCATGACCTCGCTAATGATGGGCAGGCCGGTCTCATCCCTGGCGGCGGCCAGGATCTGGAGGCCCTTCTCGCCCAGGCCGCGGAAGGCGTAGGGGCTGGTGCGGGGCTTGAAGGCGCCGCCCCGCAGGATGTGGGCGCCGGCCTCCTTGACGAGGCGGGCGGTGGCCATGACCTGCTCCTCGGTGTCCACGGAGCACTGGCCAGCCATGACCACCGTGTTGCCGCCGCCGATGGCGACGCCGCCCACCCTGACGACGGTATCGTCGGGCTTGAACTCGCGGCTGGTCAGCTTGTAGGGCCGGCTGACGCGTACCACATCGGCCACGCCGGGCAGCACGGCCAACTCGTCGGCCAGCTCGGGATAGACCTGACCTACCACCCCGACGACTGTCCTCTCCTCGCCACGGGAGAGGCTACCTTTGAAACCAAGCTCTTTCAGGCGTTTCAAAACCCCATCGATGTCTATCTCCGTTGAGCCTACTCTCATCACTACTATCATCGGATTGGCCTCCCTAGGGCTGGCTCTGAGGCTCGAACTAGAAGTCCGGCCGCAGGGCCTTAGCCCCCCGTAGGTAGACGTGGACGATCTGGTCGGCCCGCTTGTCGGTGTTGACGTGGAGGAGGATGCGCAGGCACATCGGCAGGCTGCCAACGACCGTCATCTCGTGTCCGCAAAGAAGGGCCACATCGTTCCAGCCCAGGCTACGAGCGGCCAGGGCGGGGAACTCGGCATTAAGGTCGGGCGTGGTGGTGAAGAAGGCGCTGGCTACGTCTTCTGCCCTGATGTCGTTGGCCTCCACCATCGCCGCCAGTAGCTCGGCGGTGGCGTCCAGAATGGCCTGGCCAGTGTTGGCTTCCACCGTCGTGGCGCCCCGGATGCCCCGACACAGCATGCCGCAGGATCTCCCTCCCTCTCCCAGCGGGCGAGCCTACCGGGGGCGGGCCTGCCTACCGGCAGGCAGGCTAGACTGGGGCGAACACCCCGGCCTGAGGAGCACCAGCCATTCTAGACTGTGGCCCCCCGTCGGCCAGTGACCACCTCCACATACTCCCTCACCCTTTCTTCCCGTTCCTTGGCGGGTGTACGATCGATAAGGTCGATGATGGCACTACCAATTACAGCAGCCTGGGCCCCCAGGCGGGCCAGCGTCTCGACCTGCTGCGGCTTGGAGATGCCGAAGCCCACGGCTAGGGGCAGCGGCGTGTGGCGCCGCACCCGCGCCAGGAACCTCGCCAGCCCCGGCGGTAGCTGCCCCCGGGCGCCGGTGACACCCGTCAGACTGACGCAGTAGATGAAGCCGCTCGCCTGAGCCGCCACCAGGGCGATGCGCTCATCGCTGCTGGTGGGTGCCAGGAGATAGATTAGATCGAGCCCGCGGCCAGCGCAGGCGGTTTGCACCCCGGCGGCCTCCTCGGGTGGCAAGTCCACCATGATGAAGCCGTCGACCCCGACGGCGGCAGCGTCGCGGGCGAAGTCTTCTATCCCGTACGCCAGTATGGAGTTGTAGTATCCCATAAGCAATAGGGGTATGGCAAGCCCCCCCATGCGTAGTTGCTGGACTACATCCAAACAGGCGGCCGGCGTCACCCCCTGCTGGAGAGCGTGGTGGCTGGCCCGCTGGATGGTGGCGCCGTCGGCCAGGGGGTCACTGAAGGGCACGCCCAGCTCCACCATATCGGCGCCGCCAGCGGCCAGGGCGGGCACCAGGCGCAGGGTGGCGGCCACATCCGGGTAGCCGACGGTAAGGTAGGCGATAAGGCCCAGCCGCCGCTGCTGGCGAAGGTGGGCCATCGTCTGGGCGATGCGGCTCACGAGCCGCCCCTGGTGGCAAGGGTTGCCACGAAGCTGATCAAGTTGAAGCTAAAGTGGGCCAGGATGCCGGGCCAGAGAGAGCCCGAAAGGGCGTAGGCTATGGCCAGAAAGGCACCGATGGCAGTGAAGGGGATGATGCTGCCCAGATTGAAGTGAGCGAGGGCAAAGAGGGCGCCGCTGGCGAGAGCGGCCGGCAAGAGGCCCCAACGACGCCGCAGGCCAGGAAAGATGAACCCGCGGAAGAAGGTCTCCTCAGCGATGGGGGCGGCCATGAGCACCAGGACGGCAGTGAGGGGCAAGATAGCCGGGTTGTCGAAGATGTCTCGGGGCGTGCTCTCGGGCCGGAGGCGGTCGATGCCAGCGGCGTGCACGATGTTGAGGTAGGCGCCCAAGACTATGTAGGCGGCGACCACAACAACGGGGGCCATCCACCAGCCATCCTTGGCCGGGGCGCGGAAGCCCAGGGCCTGCCAGCCGCAGGAGTACTTGCGGATGCCGAACCAGGCGGCCGCCGCCAGGAAGGCTGCCTCTATCACCAGGGTGGCTGCCAGGGCCGCCGCCATCTCCCCGTCGCTGCCGATATCCCCCAGGAAGCGGAAGACGATCCCCAACACGATAAGCGTGAAGACGGCCGCGGCCAGCACCGAGGCGGCGGCCAGTCCGAGGTCACGCAGGCGCCAGGGCACCTGCGGCTGCATACTCTCGGTCCCTGGGTCTGGCTGGGGGAACGTCTCCTGCTCCATGTTCGTTCGGCAAGCCTTCGACCACGAATAGGATGATTCTATTAATAGCATGGGGCTGGATTAGTGGCAAACCGAGGGGCGCGGCCTGGCAACGGATGCCGGGCGGAAACACGCAAAGGATAAATTCGGCCTTCCACGGCCTAATCGGAGGCCTGAAGGTCATTAGGAGAATAAAGGCTCAAGCCCGGCATAGCGCCATGTAGCGGAAGCCTTCAGGCTTCCACCCCAAGTCATGGAGGCCTGAAGGCCATCAAGAATTTAATTGCTCTCTGCGGGTTTCCGCCGAAGGCGGATCCGCCTCTGGCGGAAAAACCCGCAGCTTCGAGCCAAGCTGCGGATTTCAATCCGCAGCCATGTAGTAGCTTCCACCCCAAGTCATGGAGGCCTGAAGGCCTCCGCTACAGCCTCTGTCCGCTGCGCCATCTGCTGACAAGAAAGAGGGGGATGTCGTAGACTCGGGGGCGGCATGAGCGACGTGGCAAAGGAGTGGGACGAGCGCTACCGGCAGGGGCTAACCATGCCCGAGGAGCCAGCGGCTCTTCTGGTGGAGAACCGCTCGCTCCTGCCCAAGGGCGGCAAGGCCCTGGACATCGGCATGGGGACGGGGCGCAACGCCTTGTACCTGGCCTCGTTAGGCTTTCGGGTGACGGGCATCGACCTATCGGCGGTGGCGGTGGAGAAGTGCCGCCAGAAGGCCGAAGCGCTGGGGCTGGCGATCGAGGCGGTGGTGGCCGACCTCGAGCGCTACGAGCTGCCGGCCGAGGAGTACGACCTCATCGTCAACTTCTACTACCTCCAGCGAGACCTGGCGCCCCAGATCGTCGCTGCCCTCAAGGCGGGCGGCGTGCTGGTGTTCGAGACGTACACCATAGACCAGCTTCGGTTCGGCTACGGCCCCAAGAAGGCGGACCATCTGCTGCGCCCCGGCGAGCTGAGGGAGATGTTCGCGGGCCTGGAGACGCTACTCTACCACGAGAGCGTGATCCAGGGAGATCGGGGACCGAAGGCGGTGGCGAGGCTGATAGGGCGGAAGCGGGCCTAGCTTGTACCATAACCGAGTTACGGCGACGCCCGGTCGTAGTAGGCCATCTGGAGTGAGACGCTTCGCTGCGCTCAGCGTGACAGCATGGCCTAGCGTCATTCTGAGCGAAGCGAAGGGATGCCTTGACACATCTTGGAGACAGTACAGCCTAGAGCGTCACCCCCAGCGCTTTCGCCACCACCTCCATGTCCTTGTCGCCGCGGCCGGACAGGCAGACCACGATGATGGCGTCGGGCGGCAGGGTGGGGGCAAGCTGGGCGACATAGGCGATGGCGTGGGCCGGCTCCAGGGCGGGCGGGATGCCCTCCGTCTGGCACAGGAGGCAGAAGC
>CAYGYF010000062.1:0-8417 GCA_964354065.1 uncultured Dehalococcoidia bacterium
GCCAACGCCTACCAGAACCGCAGCCCGATGCTGGTCATCGGCGGCCGCAGCCCCCTGAACGACTTCGAGAAGGGCGCCCTCCAGGAGATGGATCAGGTGGAGCTGATGCGCCCCATCACCAAGTGGGCCCGCTGCGTCTACGACACCCGGCGCATCCCCGAGTACCTGGCGATGGCCTTTCGCCACGCCCTCACCGGCCGCTACGGCCCCGTCTTCCTGGAGATTCCCTCGGATCTGATGTTCCGGCGGGTGGAGGAGAGCGAGGTGGCGTTCCCCGCCAGCTATCGCCCCCAAGGGCAGGTCCAGGGCGATGCCGCAGTGGTCAGGGAGGCGGCCCGCCTTCTGGCCTCGGCCCAGGAGCCGCTGGTCATAGCCGGCAGCCTCGTCTACTGGTCGGGCGCGCACGACCGGCTGCGCCAGCTCATCGAACGCATCCAGGCGCCCGTCTACCTGAACGCCATGGGGCGCGGCTCCATCCCTCAGGATCATCCCCTCTTCTTCTCTCGCACCCGCCGGGGGGCTCTCACGCGCGCCGACGTTATCCTGATCATCGGCACCCCTCTGGACTTCCGCCTGGCCTACGGCAGGCACTTCAACCCCCAGGCCAGGACCATCCAGGTGGATATCGACCCCACCGAGCTGGGCCGCAACCGCGACATTGACGTGCGTATCGAGGGCGCCGCCGCCGCCGTGTTGGAGCAGCTTCTGGCCGAACTGGGCGACGGCCGGCCCGATCATAGCGTCTGGCTGAAAGCGCTGCGGGAGGAGGAGGACAAGACCTGGGCTACTCGCCAGGAGTTCCTTAACTCCGACGCGGTCCCTATCCACCCTCTGCGCCTGTGTAAGGAGATGGCTGAGTTCGTCGACGAAGACACTGTCGTCATCGGTGACGGCGGCGACATCGTCAACCTGGCGGCCCAGGTGCTGCCCATCAACCACCCCGGCCAGTGGTACGACCCCGGCCCCATGGGCACCCTGGGCGTGGGCACCGGCTTCGCCATGGCCGTGAAGACGGCTCGCCCTGACAAGAAGGTGCTGATGGTCAACGGCGATGGCACCTTCGGCCTCAACGGCTTCGAATTCGACACCTTCGTTCGCTTCGACCTGCCCATCGTCTCAGTGGTGGGCAACGACCGTCAGTGGGGGCAGATCACCGTCGGCCAGCGAATGATGTACGGCCGCGAACGGGCCATTGCCAGCCTCCTGGGCGACAACGCTCGCTACGACAAGGTGGTGGAGGGTCTGGGCGGCCACGGCGAGTTTGTGGAGCGACCCCAGGACATCCGGCCGGCCCTGGAGCGGGCCTTCGCCAGCGGCAAGCCGGCCTGCGTCAACGTCATCACCGACCCCGACCCGCCAGGCGTCCGCGGCGGCTACCAGTTCGTGTAACGCCACAGCCGATCTTGCGTCTTATAGATAGCCGGGCTTTGTGCCTAGGCGGGGGTAAAGATGTATCGAATGGTAGCGTTCGATGTCTTGAAATTCCCCGCGCATAGGTTATACTAAGAGATTGAGCAGCAGGTCGGCCAATCTGTCCCAAACTGTTCCGGTTTTGGCCTCTACGGGACGCGAAGCGGCTCTTGAGCGCGTTTCGCCGTCCTGAACCACAGGCTCTGTACGGACCTGGGAGCACTTAGGTTCGCCGCTCACAGGACCGACGACCGGATAGCGCGGCTTGGCGTCGGGTGGGATAGCTCGCTAAGGCCCGCCGCCGGCAGGCACGGCCGACCACCAAGGGAGGTCGATGAATGAGGATCCTTCAGGTCGCCCCTCTGTGGGAGTCGGTGCCGCCGCCCGCCTATGGCGGTACCGAAGGTGTTGTCTCCGTCCTGACCGAAGAGCTGGTGCGTGGCGGCCACGATGTGACCCTGTGCGCCTCTGGAGACTCGGCCACTGACGCGGAGCTCCTGTCCATCTACCCCCGCAGCCTGCGCACGGCTCACGGCCTGGCGGACCCCTGGCCCTATGCTTGGCTCCACTCCGCCCTCTCTCTGAAGGACGCCCGCGACTTCGATATCATCCATAATCACGCCGGCGAGCTGGTCATGGCCATGAGCCACCTCGTCCCGGATGTGCCCATGCTCTCCACCATGCACTGCCTGATTACCCCAGATACGAAGTTCATCTGGGATCACTACGAGGGCTACTACAATACCATCAGCCAGCGCCAGCGCCAGGGAATGCCGCCGCTGGCGGGCGGCAAGTTCGCTGGCGTGGTGTACAATGGCATCGATGTGGATACCTTCCCCTACGAGGAGCGAAAGGAAGACTACCTCCTGTTCCTCAGCCGCATCTCCGTGGACAAGATGCCCCATCTGGCGGTGGAGGTGGCCCGCCGCACCGGCAGGCGCCTGATCATCGCCGGCAAGGTGGACGCCGTAGACGAACATTACTTCTACTCGATGCTGGCGCCCCTTATCGACGGTAAGCAGGTGCAGTTCGTGGGCGAGGCCGACGCCAAACTAAAGAGGGAACTCTACTCCCGGGCCTACTGCCTGCTCCTGCCCCTGTGCTGGGAGGAGCCGTTTGGCTTGGTGGTCGCGGAGGCCATGGCCTGCGGCACGCCGGTTATCGCCTTTGACCGCGGTGCCGTACCCGAACTCATAGTGGACGGCGAGACCGGCTACATCGTCCGCGACCTGAACGAGATGGCCGACGCCGTCCAGCGAGTCGACCGCCTCCATCCCGCTCGCTGCCGCCACCACGTCCGCCAGAACTTCGACGCTCCCATAATGGCCAACTCTTACCTCCAGGTCTACCAGCGAATGCTCGCTGCCCGGGCTGCCGAGCTGGAACCCCTGCCGATAGCTTTCTCAGACAGTGTGGCGGTTGCCTGAAACGATGCGGCTGGTCATGCGTCTTATGTAAAGGAGGTGATCGGAGGTGGTGGCTGCTCATCCCGACCGGCAGTTGGAGGAAGCGATCCTTGGCGCCTTCGTC
This sequence comes from uncultured Dehalococcoidia bacterium, assembly GCA_964354065.1. GTDB lineage: Bacteria > Chloroflexota > Dehalococcoidia > SM23-28-2 > SM23-28-2 > JAUYDU01. The sequence continues at coordinate 2,941 of CAYGYF010000062.1, forward strand.
AAGGAGCGCCCCGGAGATGTGCTGACGCTGAGGGTGCTGGTCAACAAGGGGGTGGCCTACATTGATGGCTGTGTTGACAACTACGGCCAGAAGAAGGTCATCGCCCGCTTGGCCGCCTCCGCCCCCGGCCTGCGCAAGGTGGTCAACCGCCTGCGGGTGGTGCCAGCCACCCTCGTCCACGACGAGGCGCTGGCCGAGAGGGTGCGGCAGGCGGTCGAAGCTCATCCCTCTTTGGCAGGCCAGACCATCTCTGTGCACTCCAAAGAGGGCGTGGTCGAGCTGTCGGGGACGGTGGAACGCCTCTCCCTGCGCCTGCATGCCGAGGACGCGGCCTGGTCTGTGAGCGGCGTTCGCCAGGTGCTCAATAAGCTGGGAGTATCCTACGCCTCTCTGCCGGAGGAGAGAAAGCAGGCCCAGCTCATCGCCCAGCACCTTCAGGACTGCCTGGGGCTGGAGCCGTGGCGGATCAGCGTGGAGGTGGACAAGGGAGCAGCCTACCTCCGCGGCAGCGTTCCTTCCTTCGCTCTCTTCCAAGCCGCCGAGGACCTGGTGCGCTGGCACCCCCACGTACGCGATGTGGTCAACCGTCTGGCGGTGGAGAGCGCGCAGTCCCCCCGCAACTATGGCCTCACGGCCTAGGGTGACCCCCTATCTGCCCTACCCTTGTCCTTGAAAGCTAGCGATGCTAGCCTTTCATCCATGACTAAGCCCTCAGCGCGGCGCGGCACCAAGGCACGCGGGATAGGTCCCCTTCCTGAAGCCGAGCCCATGGCTATCCAGGACATCCGCGATGCCCTGGTGATCCGGGAGCGCGACCTGTTCCTTCTCACCGATGTTTCGGGCAACGTCCCGCCGGATGACGTCAACGGCCTCGGCCTCTACCATGCGGACACCCGCTACCTCTCCACCTACGAGTTCTCCTTCAGCGCTGCTCAGCCCGTCGTTCTTCTTTCCACCGCCGAGCTGGGTTTTAGCGAGGAGCAGGTGCTCACCAACCCCGCCATGCCCTGCCTGGAGGGGCGAATCCTGCCCCGCGGCAGCGTCGAGGTGCGGCGGCAGCGGGTGGTGGAGGACGTGCTGGAGGAAACCCTGCGCGTCACCAACTACAACGTCTTTCCCATCACCATCGACGTGGTCTACGGCCTGGGCGCCGACTTCGCCGACATCTTCGAGGTGCGGGGAAGCAAGAGGAAGCAGTGGGGCGAGCTGCTGCCCCCGCGCATCGAAGATAGCAGCATCGCCTTTGCCTACAAGGGCCTCGATGGGCGCAAGCGGGAAACGATGATCACCTTCTCGCCAGCTCCCTTCTCCATCGAAGATGGGGCAGTGACCTTTCGCCTCTCTCTGGGCCATCGCGAAAGCGCCGTCATCCGTCTTCTCGTGGCCATAAATGGTCGGATCGAGGCTGCCCAGGGGGTCGAACGCTTCGCTACCGTCTCCGCGGAGTATCGCCAGTGGCTGGATAGCAGCACCCGCATCCTCACTCACCACGAGTTCTTCAACGCTGTCCTGGAGCGCGCCCTTTCCGACCTGCGCATGCTCTGGAACCATAATGAAGACTCGGGTGGCTATCCGGCTGCGGGTACCCCCTGGTACGACACCTTGTTTGGTCGCGACAGCGCCATTGTCTCCATGCAAACCCTGGCCTACAAGCCGGAGATCGCCAGCCACTGCCTCAAGAGACTGGCCCGCTGGCAGGGCCAGAAGTCCGACTCCTGGCGGGACGAAGAGCCAGGGAAGATCCTGCACGAGTGGCGTCAGGACGAGATGACCGCTACCAGCGAGCTGCCCTTCTCTCCCTACTACGGCAGCGTCGATTCCACCCCTCTGTTCCTGTTGCTCGCCGGCGAGTATTACGCCTGGACGGCCGACCTGGAACTGCTGCGGGAGCTAGAGCCCAACCTGCGAGCGGCCTTGAACTGGCTGGAAGTGTACGGGGATATGAACGGCGACGGCTACGTGGAGTACGAGAGGCGCTCTTCCCGAGGGGTGGTTAACCAGGGCTGGAAGGACTCGGGCGATGCCATCGTCAACGCCGACGGCACTCTAGCTAAGCCGCCGATAGCCCTGGCAGAGGTGCAGGGCTACGTCTATGCTGCGCGCAAGAAGCTGGCTCCTGTCTTCGCCGCCCTGGGAGACCCAGAGCTGGCTCAGCGATTGACCCGGGAGGCCGTTCAGCTCAAGCGCCGATTCAACCGCGACTTCTGGCTGGAGGACGAGCGTTTCTTCGCTCTGGCCCTCGACGGCGACGGCCGGCCGGCCGCTGCCATCACCTCCAACCCCGGCCAGGCGCTGTGGACAGGGATTGTCCACCGTCGCCTGGCGGCCCCTGTTGTCGAAGGGCTGATGCGCAACGACATGTTCAGTGGCTGGGGCATCCGCACCATCAGTGCCACCTCCAGCCGCTTCAACCCCCTGGGCTACCACCTGGGCACCGTGTGGCCCCACGACAACTCCCTTATCGCCATGGGCTTCAAGAAGTACGGGTTCGAGGACGAGCTGAACGAGGTGGCCACCGCTCTCTTCGACGCCGCCCGCTCGTTCCGGTACTACCGTCTGCCGGAGCTGTTCGCTGGCACCGCTCGCTCCACCCACCACACGCCCGTTCCCTATCCGGTTGCCTGCCGTCCCCAGGCCTGGGCGGCGGGCGCCTTCCCTATCATCCTCCAGGCCATCCTTGGCCTCATACCCAACGCTCCCGCCGGCGAGCTGTTGGTGGTGCGGCCGCGCCTACCCTACTGGCTGGACAGCGTGCAGGTCAGGAACCTGCGGGTAGGCCGGGGCGAGGCGGACCTCTTCTTTCACCGGCGGGGCACCCGCACAGTCCTGGACGTGCAGGCTACCCGCGGCCGCCTGAAGGTGCGCCCGGTGCGCCTGTGGCCGCTCTGAGACCGCCTCCGTTGACCGATGGGTCTCAGCCCTGTACCATCGCCTCATGCCTGTCCAACTGCGAGACAAGGTGGCCGTCGTCACCGGCACCAGCCGCGGCATTGGCAAGACGATAGCCCTGGCCCTCGCTGCCGCCGGCGCTGACGTCATCTGTACGGCCCGCTCCACCCAGGCCAGCCCAGCGAAACTGCCCGGCACCATCGACGAGACGGCGCGGGAGGTCGAGGCCCTGGGCCGCCGCGCCCTGGCCATCCCCCTGAACGTTACCCGCGACGAGGAGGTCGAGGCCATGGCCCGCCGCGCCCTGGCGGAGTTCGGACGGGTGGACATCCTGGTGAACAACGCTGGCATCAGCGCCCCCGGCTCCTTCCTGGACGTGCCGGTGAGGCACTGGGACCTGGTGATGAACGTCAACCTGCGGGGTACCTATCTGTGCACCAGGGCCTTCCTGCCGGCGATGGTCGAGCGGGGAACCGGCTCGATCATCAACATCTCCTCCCTGGCTGCCTACACCGAGGGCATGTGGGGCGTGGCCTACAGCGTGGCCAAGGCCGCCGTGGAGAGGCTGACGGTGGGCCTGGCCGCGGAGGTGGCCTCCCACGGGGTGGCCGTCAACTGCCTGCGCATCGACCTTCTCATCGCCAGTGAGGGCTTCGTCTACTTGAACCCCGGCGTAGACATCTCCGACTGGCAGAAGGCGGAGACGGCGGCCGAGGCGGTGCTGTGGCTGGCCAGCCGCGAGCCCGGATACACGGGCAACATCCTCGCCCTGAGCGCCTTCCTACGCCAGCAGCAGACGGCCTGAACCAGCATGACCCGCCAACGCTTCCCCAAGATCACCGCCGAGGCCCTGGACGACCTGCGAGGGCGCATCGGCCAGGCCGTGGAGGACGACGCCTACGTGCGCGTGGCCACTCGCGACGCCATCCGCAACTTCGCCCTGGGCATCGGCGACCCCAACCCTCTGTGGCTGGACGAGGGCTACGCCCGCCAGACCGATCATGGCTGTCTGTTGGCCCCGCCCTCTTTTCTCTACGCTACCAGCCGCGTCGTCGGCGGCTACGTCGGCGGCCTGCCCGGCATCCACGCCATGTTCGCCGGCACCAACTGGCGCTGGTTCCGCCCCATCCGGGTGGACGACGCCATTACGAGCGAGGCCCTCCTCAAGGACGTGATCCTCAAGCGCAGCGAGTTCTCCGGCCAGGCCGTGGAGCCCTCCACGTCTGTGAACAAGATGGTGCGAAAGTCGCCCGCTGCCGGGGGCTCGCGGCTCAGATCAGGCTTTGGCCTTCAACTCTTGAAGGGCGTACTTTGCCTCGAAATCGCTGATCCACCGATCTCCACAGATTTCGCCAGGTGCAGGCTTTGCCTAGTCGGCGATCCAGAACTTCGACACGGCGTCGCCGACTTCATCGCATGACAGGTACCCGAACCAATGGTGGGGATCGCGCTTTCCATCAGGGCCTACGTTAGAGCGGATCATGCGGTCAACAATGCGAGCCATGCCGTGGTCTGTGAAGTCGTTGGCTAGCCGCCGGTCGGGCAGCGTGGCCGTGTCGATGCCGTCGAAGACGTTAAGCCACCGGCGAACATTGCTTGGGAAATGAGGATGGGCTTGTCCAGTCAGATCCAACTGAACTGCGGTGAGGCCGAGGGGCGAGCCCATGGTAACGAAAAGATCCACGTCACACTTGGCGCCCTTTGTGCCCTCCTTCTTGTACAGAGCGTCTAAGGCGATCACCGTGCCCATGCTGTGGGCTACGATGGCCACGCGCTGGCCTTCTTGGGCGGCAGCGTCCAGTTCAGCTTCTAGTCGGCCACGGATCTCGTCTCGGGCGACGTTAAAGTAGAGGTAGTAGTCCTCAAGCCACTGCTGCTCGATTCGGCTAAGCAGCGGGCCAAGCTTGCGCACAAGCCTACAATATTGGTCGAACAGGAACTTGACTATCAGCGCTCGAGCCCAGATGAACAGCTTGTCCGGCCGGTAGGCGAAGCGCGCCTCGGGCCCGCGAAGGCGCCGGCGAAGGCGAGCCCAGTCAGCACGCACCTTTGGCTGTTCGAAGTCTACCCGGCCGCGCAAGTCTGCCCAGTACGCCACACAGCTAGCCTCATCGGGAATATCCACCCAGAGGCTCTTGCGAAGCGCGTCGCGCCACCGCTGAAGGCAATCCTCCTTGGGAGGCAGAGGCTCGGCACCGGGGCCCTGGAGGCCGTGGATGAAGATGATTCGCTTTTCACTCATGAGACCCGTCTCCCCATGCTTAAGGTGCAGCCCCATCACTCGGACCAACGCACCTGATACAGGCGCACCGGGTCCTCGAAGCCACGCAGGGCCACCTCGCCCCGGTCTGCGAAGAGGAATCCCTTGCCGGCCACTAACTGCCGCACCACGTCCGAGGCCAGGATCTCCCCGCCCTTCGCCTGGGCCGCGATGCGCGCCGCCAGGATCACCGCCGTCCCGAACAGGTCCTCGTCCTCTACTATTGGCTCTCCGGCGTTGAGGCCGATGCGTACGCGGATAGCCTCGGTAGGGGCGCTGCTCGCTGCGCCCTCGGGCGGGGCAAGCCCCGCCCCTACGCCGGCGTTCC
>CAYGYF010000063.1:0-8402 GCA_964354065.1 uncultured Dehalococcoidia bacterium
ACTAATAATTTCCACTCTGGTAAGTTTGTGTTTGGACAGCTCATATTAACATTTATTGTTTTTAATTATATCTCCTGCTTCTATAAGATTGTATCCCATAGCTGAAAGCATTTTTGTATTCAATTGATCTGCAGTGTATGTGTTACCATCTTTTAATGTTACTCCTTCAGATTTTTCACTTACAGCTGGACTTAGTTCTTCTCTTACTTCCATAAGTAATCTTGGAAACTCTTTACCCCATTTACCTGTGTCTTGTGTATGTGTTAGTTCAGCATTACCTGTAGCAAGAAGATTATTAAGAGCATTTGGATTTTGTTCAAAAGAAGCACTTATTAAATCTTTCATTATATTAGAAGAAACTTTATCCCATTCTGAAGAATTTAGTCCTTTTATTTGTTGTCCTAAACTTTTAGCTTCTGCTCCAGTTGCTGTTTGCAATCTGCCTACAATAGATTTATTAAAGTCATTATCTTCTTTTGAAAGATTATTAGTATACAATGCTTTAGCAGCTTGAAATGCTCCTTCTACTGTATTAAATTTAATAGTTGCAGATTCACCAAGAATTGCTTTTGTTGCATTTGGAACAAAAGGTCTTATAGCAAAATTACTTAACTCAGCATTCTCTCCTGTACCTGCATAGATGTTAATTTTTTCATCACTTACAGTTGGTGCAGCAGTGGCAGTAGGACCACCATTGTATATGTTTACAATAACATCATCTTCCACTTCATTCACTTTATCAAATCCATTATCTAAGACTGATTGTTGTCCTGTTGTGTAGAACTCTTGAGCTCTGAATGAATCACCCCAAGCATTGATTGCTTTGTATACATACTTCTTATATATCACTCCATTCTTTTCAGTGATATGCATTAAAGGAACTCGTTTGTTATTTTCATTTAATGTATATACCTTCTGCATTAACATTTTATGTTGGTGATCTGTGTTACCAGTTTTTCTTCTAAGTATTCTTTTCTCATTAGAGATGTAGTCTTCATAAGAGTAAACGATAAAGTCTGATCTACCAGCTTCTGACATTGGACTAAGTCCAACTAATTTAGGAATAACATTATTTCTCACTGCAGTTTTCAATGGTTTGATTAATGTATCTATATCTAGATTAGAAACAAAAGTTGTTCCATCTGGTTTTTTACCAAAATACAATGAAGGTCTCTTATACTTAGCCACATCACTGTTGTTCCAGTTATTTCTCTCAAGTACATTCAAGTTTTTGAACTCTGCTAAATTAGGTAATTTTTCTAATATAGACAATGTCTCATTGTATAATCCTTTGAAATCTTCATAAGGAAGAAGGTTAGTAAATGATATAGGAGAGTTAGTAAGTCCTGATTGTAATAAAGCTAGTCTAGTAAATCTACCATAAAGCTTTAAGTTCTGTTCAGAACGTAACACTTCTCTAAGTTCATTGAATCCATATATGGTAAGATTTTGGTCAGCCACTTTATTGTCTCTACCATCAATCTTTAAGTTAATAACCTTTCCTTTTTTACCACCATTTCTATCATCTTGATCTATTGAAAGAGATCTAAGAATGATGTTATTGAATAAAGGATGGTCAGGTTTAGGTTGTATTCCTTTTGCAGGATTACCTAATATAGAGTCTTTGTAGTCAACAATTTGTTCTGCTGCAGATTTTTCTGTTTCTGTACCTAACAATATTCTAGCCACCTTTGTGTTCAAAGGCACTCCTGTTCTAGCAGTGGTTTGAACAGCCCAGTCAAAAAGATCATTTACAGCTTTCTGAGAAAGCTTAACAAAGTCTCTATCTGATAGTTCTGTATAAGGCTCTAGAACATCTTGCAGTACATTACGCACATTACCATAATCTGACATTAGTATTTCAGAGAAAGCATCTCTATAATCAAATATCTTATCCTTCAATTCTTTTATGAATGATCCACTGATGATATCATCTACAGATGAAATAATAGTTTTTCTAGCTTTAGCTAGTTGTATCATTTTCTTGAATACTAGATAAGGGTCATTGATATTAGCTGTGTCATAGTTGGATGCTCTTGAAACATCAAACATGTGAGAAGCCATCTTAGCATACTTCAAGAACTCTTTCAACATTTATTGTTGTTGAAGTTTTTGAAGATCACTCATCTCCTTCTTAGATGTTTTTTTATTGTACTGAAGCATTTCGAATAACTTCTTTTCTGAAGGAATACCTTTTATGCTTGCTCCTGATTCTATAAAAGATTTACTAGGTGAGTAGTCATCTAACTTATCAGCTATAATATCATCAATATATAACCAAGAGTATCCTTTGTTTTCTATAGCACGTAGGTAATCTCTAATGATAGGTTGGTTCATAAAGTATCCTACAGTGTTAATAGGTACACCAAGATCAGCAAGGAACAACCAGGTAGATGCTGTATTAGGAGTTGCTCCTAATTTCATAATCCAGTCACCTTTGGAGATATCCACATATCCATCAATAAACATTCCATTAATATCTGATATATACTCTCCTGCTTTGTTTTTAATCCAAGAAAGCATTGGTCTTCGTTTACCATTAACTATAGCAGAGTTATACTCTTCAAAGTTAATATCAGTATCTGTAGCAAACAATTCAGAGGTTGGATCATTACCAAGGATAGTTTTATCTGTATCATCAATCAAATCACCTTCTAGTCTATCTGTATCAATATATACAACACTACGTTGTCTTTGAGCATGTCCAACTTGTCCTTGTGCAGCAATACCAATTGCATCTTTACCTGTTACAAAAGAATGTCTTAAGTTAGACATGAATCTTCTGCTTAACATGTTACGTACACCACCAAACTCTCCTCTATCATAACCCATTTCATCTTGGATCTTAATAGAAAGATCTTTTAATGGCTTAGCATCATTAGGTTTAACTAAGTTATCGTAGTTTAATGGATTGGATATAAGGTTTTCTAAAGATTCTATGTATGCATTCTCTAAAGATTGTTTATACTTACTATCAATGTATTGTTCTTTTAGCTTTTCATTTAATAGTTTCTCGTTTAACTTTTTCTCTTTATCACCTATTGTTACAATTTGATCAAGCATATAACTACTAAAAGAAGTTTCATTAGCTTCTGCTTGTTCTTTTATTAGATTAATAACCTTAGCATTGTCGTCATAGAATTTTTGTTGAGTGGCTGTTAGTATGTCATCATTATCTAATGCATTAGCCAAATCAAAAAGGTCTTCTCTAAACCCTTCAGACTTAACAAGTTTATCAATTTGGTCTTTAATGTCTCTTTCGTACATTTCTCCAAACTTATCTTTAGCTTGTTGACCATACCCAAAGAAAGGAACCACTCTTAAATAACCTTTACCATCTTCATATAATGATTTTAAGTAGATGGATAACTTATCAATATCAAAGTCAGATCCTGCTTTCTTAACAAGTGCTGAAGGAATAATTACTGAGTCACCAAAATCTTCAGGAAGGAACCTAGCAATTCTAAATACATCAATAGAGTTTTGTTTCTGAGTAGGAATACGAAATGCTACACCCATAAGAGCTGCAAATTCTTTTTTACCAACTGGATCATTGTTGAAATAATCCATTAACTCAGCATCTGTTTTGTTAGACTTAAACCATCTACCAAGCATTATTTCACAAACTCTCTTACCATCTTCATTCTTATAGAATCCTAGTTCAGTAGAAGCATATGCAATTTTAGGACTACCATCTTTATTCAATACAGGTTTACCTTTGGCATCTAATATAGGTTCTCCTTTTGCCTTAACAGATTCTAATAACGCAGATGTAACTTGAACTTTAAGTCCACCATTAATTTTAGGACGTACAATAGTTTTATCAGCAATAGAATAAAGAATGTTTCTAACTTGTTGGTATATAGGTGTAGCTTCTAACACTACATCTCCTTTTACAAATCCATCAAGAGCATCAGTGATGTTGTAGTTGATTTCTCTTTTACCAATCTCTTCTTTTAGTGTTTTGATTAGTTTTTCTCTATCATCTATAATGAAACCTTTTTTACCATCTTGATCAGTAGTTTCTTTGATTCCTAACTTCTTATATAATGTATAAACAGCATCGTCAAGTCTAGCTTCTAATAGCTCTTGATTGTTTTTGATTTCATTATATATATTGTTACCACCATTATAACTTGACTTGTCATCAAGCTCTAACCATTTAGAAAATCTCTCTTCAAACGTAGGAAGTTCAGGCATAAAGTCAACAGGCACACCAGATTGTAAATAGTCCATTGTGGCAAGTTTAGTGATCTGAGATCCCTGTGTTACTTCTGGTGCATCTTTAGAAGGAACTTCTGATTGTACAGCTACAATAGAGAATGGTATATTACTTATAGCTCTCTTTACATTATCCTTTAAACCACCTTTTAGTTCTGCAGCATCTTGGAATGGTGTCTCATCAAAGTTACCATCTTTATCATATAAAGGAGAAACCTTTTCTGTACCCACTTTACTTCCTGATTCATATACAGCATAGTCAATGTTCTCATTCTGCATCTTGTTATACAACTTGATAGCATTAGACGAAGGATTTATTTCATATAACACTCTGAACGATAAAGGTACAAGTGCAAACTTATGTAACACCACATCATTGTATGATCTACCATTATCTTTGTTACCTCTAACAATAGGTTTGATAGGTGTGTAAGTATCTTTAACCTTTGGATTTCCTTTTAAGAATTTCTGAATTGCTTCTTTGCTAGCTCCTGATTTAACTAACTCTTCAAAAGCTATGTCAAATCTATATTGTCTTTCATTAGCTGAAGTCCATGAACCATCTCTTAACTTGAACACTCTAAGTCCTTTGATAGTGATATATCCTCCACCATCAGTTTCTTCATAAGCTTTATCATATCCTAGGTTTTCATTAGTGCTTAATACATCACTTAATGTCACAGATCTAAAATGATCTTTGATCATATCAGTCCATCCAAGATCTCCTTTTTTAAATCCTTTATTGTATAGTCTATCTAATGTAGAGTTTACCTCTTGAGAACTAGGCACCAAAGCTTGTCCAGGAGAGGTGAAGTTTTTGATACGCTTAAGCTCATCATTATATTGATAAGGATCAGAATAGATAAGTTTGTGCATCTCAATATTAGCTATCATATAGTTAATACTTAATGCTTTAAGCTTCATAGTTAATCCAGCTTGCGTAAGCATCTCTCCTTCTTTAATAAGAGCAACTTTATCCACTTTAATTAAACCTTCTTCTGTTCTAACAATATCATATGTACGTAATAAGTCTTCTACATCTTCAGTTTCTTCTTTGATGAACTGTTCTACTGCAGAGTTTATTTCTTGTTTATAATCATTGTACAATTGTTCTGCATCAGTTTTAGAATTAACTCCTTTCATGATTTTATCATGAAGAGTGTCTCCTAGAATAGCTTTGAAGAAACGTAAGTCTTTACCATTATCACTCACTGTATTTCTATTCTCTTTAGCTAATTCCACTTCAGAAATAAAATAGTCTTGGAAGATGTCTAGATAGTTCTTATTGAATAAGTTTTCTTCTTTTACAAAAGGATCTTTAGCGTTATGCATTCTAATAGCATGCTCTAACGCAGCATCTCCAGGTACAAGGTTATCATATACACCATCTAGATTAAGGTTGATAGATTGTATGATTCTTTGTCTGTATGTAAGCTTAGAAGATTCTTTCTTTTTACCTGTTTGCTCATCTACTACACCATCTACAAGAACTGGTCTTAATATATCTTCAGTACCCTTGTTACGTTTACCTGTACTATCTGGACCAACTATATCAAATAGTTTTTTCAATATCTGACTTCCTTGTGCAAATACATCATTGCCTCCAGTTAAGTATGAGTATTGTTTATACTTAGGATTGTTTGCTAACTCCTCTATATTCTTAACTTGAGATACAGCATTATGTAAAGCACTGATAACGTTTCTTCCAATATAAGATTGTGTACGTTCTCCATTGATATTAAAATACGTAGATTGGAACTCTGTGTTATCGATAATAGATTTTATGATTGCTAGTCTAAATAAATCTCCATCAATGTTCATAGACTTAGTATTGATAACTGATATAGCAGTATCTTCCTCTACATCATTATTCTCTTCGTCTTTAACAATAACCTTATCACCTATTTTAGAAAGTTCAACCTTAATGAATTGCGTAGCTTCTTTGAATTGTGTAAGCTGAGTTTCTTTTAAGTCTTGTAGATCTCTTATATTAAAATCTATACCTAGTTCAGAAAGAAAATCAATATACTGTTTCAGGTCTTTACCATCAAATGTGAGTGCCTTAAGATTATCTTTAGCATAATATTTACCTGTAGAAGGAACATATCTAAAATACTTAGACTTATCTTCTTTCAATCTAGATATCATGTCAGTGATCATTTCTTTCTTAGCTTGTTTGGCTGCACTACTCAATGTTGAGTTACTTACAACAACATCTCCATTGTCCTGTATAAATACAGTGATGACATCAGCATTTTGTTTGCTGATAGATTTCCAAAAAGCTGTCATTAACTGCCAGTCGTGTTCTTTTATTGTATTCAAATCTAATCCTACCTCTGGAGAATTACCTGTCATACGTCTAAACAATGAAGCATAGTTTGGGTTACCTTCTGCCATTGTCTTAAGACCTAAGAACATATCTTCTAAATTAACAGAGTCATGTAACTTGTTAGTTAAATCAATATGTGCTTGAGCAGCAGGCATTAGTATAACTCCACCTATAGAAGAACGAACCCATGCTGGTTTACCACTACTTACTGTTTCTGTAACAGGTAATGTACTTAATACAAGTCGTAATGCAGCATTAGCTTTTCTAAATGTATCTATCTTATCTGCTTTTTGGTAATCACCTCTACCAGAGTTATTTTCATCAGTCAATACATCATCATCATTCTCATCAAACTGAACATCAAAAGTTTTTAAATGTGCTTTATGATCTGCAATAATGTCGTTCCATTCTTTTTGAATGTTAAGTGATAGTGTATCAAGATTGTTATTCATTCTTGTTACTTTCTCAAGAGTTGTTTTACCTTCAGCAGCTAATGTGTTGTTTAATTTCTTTTGTCCTGCAAGAAGTTTTAGAATAGAAAGTTTTAAATATGGATACAACACTTTCTCATCTTGATTGTTTACAGTGAACACACTCTCATTGTTTAATGAAAGTTTAGTCAATGTCAAGAATGTCATGTGTTGAATAATATCATGCATCTCAATCTCAGGGATTGTAACAGATCTTCCTTCAGAAGTTCTATTAGCTTGTGCATTTTCAATATCTATTACACCTTTCTTAGCATATGATAGTTGTGACTCATAAGGATTGAACTGAGCGTAATATCCATTACCTATATTATTAAATAACTCTTTAGTATTACGTTGAGCATTTTCTCCTGTAAAGAAAGATTTAATAAAGTCCATCAATTGAGAGAACAATCTACCTATTAGAGTTTTTGATTGTAATGGTTTACCTAACTTATCAAAAAGAACTGCTTCTCTAAACTCTTCAGCTAATTGTTCTTTGATTTGATAAGGAGTGGCATTTTTATATTCTATAGACTGTCTAGTTTCTCTATCTACAAAAGATCCTTTTCTTGATTTGAACTCATTGATTATATTTTGTTTTTGTGCTGGTCCAGCAAACATTTTCCATACAGCTTCAAACACCTCGTGATAAGCTGTTCCTTCTTCTGCACCTTCATATACATATACAGCAGCCTCATGGAACATTCCCCAAAGTTGTCTACCATTGGTACCTTTGATAATATTTCTCACTCTATATAATGGAATGTTAGGAAGCATTTTAGCAAAAGCTTTTTCTAATTTATCCCATTGCTCTGGTTTAAATTGATCTAGTTTATCAATAGCTTGTGCAACTCTCATCTCACTTTTATCAATATCTACATCTTCTATATCATCTAGATTGATAAATCCTTCAGGAAGATCTTCTGCAGGTGTTACAACTTCTTCAGGAGTAACTACCACTTCTTCTACACCAGCTTCTAAATCAGCTAATAGTTTTTCATATTTCTCATTGATTCTTTTAGCACTTTGTTCTTGAGGAGTACCAAACTCTTTCCATTCATCAGCTTCTTCTTGAGATTCTGGTGTGTTTATATTTTCTCCATCTTCTGCTGCAGACAATGCTCTTTCTGCCCACTCTTGTTCATTAGCCATTGATTCAGCTGCCCAAGCATTTGTTATCTCTTCTCTCTTAGCTTCTAACTCTTGTTGAGGAAGACCAACATTTTTCATTCTTGTTTCTGCTACAGGAGCTTCTTCCACTACAGGAGTTTCTACCACTGCTGGAACTTCATCAGCTATTGCTGGTTGAACAGGAGTCATTGCTGCTACCACTTGTGGAGCAACATCTTTCCATATCATACTTACAGCAATGTTAAGAGCTT
>CAYGYF010000064.1:0-8373 GCA_964354065.1 uncultured Dehalococcoidia bacterium
AAGCGCAACATGTTCGACAGCGGCATCACCACCTTCATCGTCGACACCAAGCAGCCCGGGGTGGACACCAACACCATCTTCCCCATCATGGGGCACGTCTCCAGCGACTGCGGAAACGTCATCATGGAAGACGTGAAGGTAAAGGACGACTACATCTTGGGCAACCTGAACCAGGGCTTGCTCACCGCCATGGCCGGTATCTCTGAGGGGCGCCTGGGCATCGCCGGCGCTATGCTGGGGATCGCGGAATGGGCGTTGGACAAGTCCCTGGCCTACGCCAAAGAGAGAAAGACCTTCGGTCGCGCCCTGGCTGACCATCAGGCGATCCAGTGGATGCTGGCCGATAGCGCCATCGAGATCTTCAACATGAAGTACACGACCTTGCGCACTGCAGAACTAGTGCACGAGTATCCAACGACGGGTAGGCTGCCCATCAAGGAGATATCTATCGCCAAGGCCTACGCTGTGGAGTCGTGTCAGGCCATATGCGACAGGGCGATTCAGATCCACGGTGCCATGGGCCTGTCCGGCGAGATGGGGCTGGAAGAGGCCTTCCGCATCGCCCGCACCCTGCGCATCCCTGACGGCACCTCCGAGATGCAGCGGCGGACCATCGCTGGGCAGCTCCTGCGGGGGGACACCGTCTTCTAGGTTTGACCCCGTCCGTCCTGGCCGGAGCCGTCGCTATCGCCTTTGTGGCCGCGGGCTGCCAGTCCCTCACCGGATTCGGCGTCCTCGCCAGCGTCGGCGTCATACTTTCCGCCTCGGGACAGATCAGCTAAGATATAGCCAGCAATGTCGCAAACCGGCGCCTCCTGGTCGCTGGTTCGTCGGCTTGTTGGTTCGTTGGTTCTGGGTTCTGAGGGCCCGAGAGAGGGGAGAGCCCCATGCTCACCAAGCGCATCATCCCCTGCTTTGACGTCAAGGGCGGCCGCGTCGTCAAGGGCGTCCGCTTCCTCAACCTGCGCGACGCCGGTGACCCCGTCGAGCTCGCTCGCCTCTACGACGCCGAGGGCGCGGACGAGCTGGTCTTCCTCGACATAACCGCCTCCCCCGACCACCGCAAGACGGTCGTCGACATGGTGGAGCGAGTCGCCGAGCAGGTGTTCATCCCCTTCACCGTTGGCGGTGGCATCAGCACCACTGAGGACATGCGCTTCGTGCTTGAGTCGGGGGCTGACAAGGTAGCCATCAACACTGCCGCCGTCGAGAACCCCCAGCTCATCGCCCAGGGCGCCCAGCGTTTCGGCAGCCAGTGCATCGTCGTCGCCATCGACGCCAAGCGAGTCGGGGAAGGCCGCTGGGAGGTGTACATCTACGGCGGCAAGGAAGGCGGTCGCCCCACCGGCCTCGATGCCATCGAGTGGGCCCGCCGCGCTGTCGAGCTCGGCGCCGGCGAGCTCCTGGTCACCGGCATGGACGCCGACGGCACCCAGGCCGGCTACGACATCCCCCTCACCCGGGCCGTCTCCGAGGCCACCTCTGTCCCCCTCATCGCCTCCGGCGGCGCCGGCAATGCCGAGCACATGTACGACGCCATCGTCCAGGGCAAGGCCGACGCCGTCCTGGCGGCTGGCATCTTCCACTTCGGCACCTACCGCATCCGCCAGATCAAGGAGTACCTGGCAGAGCGCGGCATCCCCGTGCGACTATAGAGGGGTCAAGGGCTCGGGGCGGTAGAGCAAATGTTTCGCCTCTGACTCTCTGACCCCAAGGAGTGTTCGCTATGCTCCGGTTCGATGACAACGGCCTCATCCCTGCTATCGTCCAGGACGCCACCACCGGCGAGGTGCTCACCCTGGCCTACATGAACGCCGAGTCCCTCCGGCGCACCCTGGAGTCGGGCCAGGTCTGGTTCTACAGCCGCAGCCGCCAGGAGCTCTGGCACAAGGGCGCCACCTCCGGCAACTTTCTCAATCTGGTGGCCATCCTCAAGGACTGCGACGAGGACGCTCTGGTGGTGAAGGTGAACCCCCAGGGCCCCGCCTGCCACACCGGCGAGCGCTCCTGCTTCTTCCGGAGTCTGGAGGGGGAAGCGAACTAGGCTTGTTCGTCAGCGCTGGTCGTCGCCCCCTCTCCCGCCACCACCTCTCGCAGGGCGCAGATCGCCACCTCCACCTGCCCGTCGTCAGGCTCCCGCGTGGTCAGCGATTGCAGCCACAGGTTCGGCTTGAACGCCGCCCGCACCAGCTTGTTCCCCTGCAACCTTCCCCCCAGCCGGATCAGCTCGTAGCTCACGGCCGCGATCACCGGCACCAGCGCCACCCGCGACAGCAGCCGCTGCCATAGCGGCGGCATCCCCACCACCACGAACAGCAGCACCGATATCGCCACCACCACCAGCAGGAAGCTCGTCCCGCAGCGAGGGTGAGCCGTGCTGTAGCCGCGCACCGCCTCCACCTCCAGCGGCGCGCCGTCCTCGAGGGCGTTGATCGCCTTGTGCTCGGCCCCGTGATAGGCGAACACCCGCCGGATATCGGGCAGCAAGCTGATGACGTACAGGTAGGCCAGCAGGATCGCCAGCCGGATCAGCCCTTCCACCAGCGCCGTCCAGCGCTCGTTGCCGATCGCCGCCTCCAGCCGGCCGCTGACCAGCACAGGCCCCACGAAGATCAGGGCGATGACGAACGCCAGCGCCAGCCCCACCGTCCCCCACAGCACCGGCCGGCTGATCTCCTTTTCCTCCTCCCCCAGGGCAACGTTCGAGGAGTAGAGGAGGGCTCGCGTGCCCAGCGCCAGCGTCTCCCAGAGCACGAGGATCCCCCGCAGGAAGGGGACGCGTCGCAACGCCCCGCTGTACAGCCCGCCCAGGCTCTCCACCCGCAGGGCGATGTCCCCCTGCGGCCGGCGTACCGCCACCGCCATCAGGCGACGGCCGCGGATCATCACGCCCTCTAGGACCGCCTGGCCGCCGTAATAAAAAGAGCCCGCCTCCTGGCGGGTAGCACTGCCCAAAGGTGGCTCCTCTGCAGACGAAAGGGCGGCCGAGGTGTTCCTCTCAGTCCTCCGCCTCAGGCCGGAGACGTCCGCTTCCGGCTCCTCCTCTGCCTGGGCTCGGAGACCGCTTTGGGTTCACCCTCCACCTCAGCCGCGGCTTCGGGCCCTGCTTCGGCCTCCCCCTGTGATTCAGGCTCAGCGCTGGGTTCGGTCTCCGGCACAGCCTCCGCCGCCGTCTCCGCTTCAACGCTCGCTTCCGGCTCGGCCTCGCTCGGAGCTTCGAAGGGCTGCGGCGCCTTCTGCTCCTGTAGGCCGTAGCGCTTCAGGAAACGCTCCACCCGCCCCGCCGTGTCCACGATGCGCTGTTCGCCGGTGAAGAAAGGATGGCAGCGGCTGCACACTTCCACGTGTAGTCGCGCCTTGGTTGCCCGCGTCTGGAAGGTGTTGCCGCAGGCGCAAACGACGGTCGCTTCGACGTACTCGGGGTGGATACCAGACTTCACGATGGGCCTCAGTTTTCAGGGGGCGCCTGCCTGCCGGCAGGCAGGTAGACGCTGACCTTCTTGCGTCCTAGCTTGTTGTAGTGCTCAAACTTGACCTGCCCCTCGATCAGCGAATAGATCGTGAAGTCGCGCCCCATGCCCACATTCCTGCCCGGGTGGACGCGCGTCCCCCGCTGGCGGACGATAATCGTCCCCGGCAGCACCACCTCGCCGTCGTAGCGCTTGACGCCCAGGCGCTTGGCCTTGCTGTCGCGCCCGTAGCGAGTGCTGCCTCCGCCCTTCTTGTGTGCCATCCCTATTCACCTCTCTTGGTTCGGCGCCTCGGCTTCGCCGCTGCCTCCTCCGCCGCCTCTGGCGGAGGCGCTGCCTTCGCCACCCGCGCCCGCCGCGGCTTCGGCTTCTCCTCCACCGCCGGCTCCACCCCGGCCTCCACCGACGCTTCTACCGACGCCTCGGGTGCCGCCGCCTTGCGCCGCCGCGGCTTCGGCTTCTCCTCCACCGCCGGCTTCACCCCGGCCTCCACCGGCGCTTCTACCGACACCTCGGGTGCCGCCGCCTTGCGCCGCCGCGGCTTCGGCTTCTCCTCCACCGCTGGCTCCGCCCCAGCCTCCACCGGCGCTTCCGCCTCTGGCAGAGGCGGCGGCTTGGGCTTGGCAGCGGCCTTCGCTCGGCGAGGCTTGGGCGGCGCCTCGACGGCGGCGACCTCCGCCACCGGCTTGGCGGCGACCCTCGGGCGGCGAGGCTTGCGCGGCGCCTCGGCGGCGGCGACCTCCGCCACCGGCTTGGCGGCGACCCTCGGGCGGCGAGGCTTGCGCGGCACCTCGGCGGCCACGATCGCTTCCGCCTCCACGCCCGTCAGTATCTGGCGAATGGCCAGGCGAGTGTAGCCCTGGCGGTGACCCGTCTTCTTGTGATAGCGGGTCTTGGGCTTGTACTTGAAGACTACGATCTTCTTGTCGCGGCCGTGCTCTACCACCTCCGCCACCACCCGCGCGCCGGCCACCCGCGGCTGGCCCACGATGACCTCTTCCCCGTTGGCCACTAGAAGCACGTCCAGCAGCTCCACCGTGTCGCCCACGGCTGCCGGCAGCCGCTCCACGTCCAGGAGCTGGTTCGGCATCACCCTGTACTGTTTGCCGCCCGTGCGCACTACCGCGTAGATTTCCTACCTCCAATACCTGCCCGCCTCCACCGACAGGTTCCACTGAGCAGGCAGTCTCGCCGATTCTAGCAAACCTGCCTTGCCCCGGTCAACGCTACTCATCCAGCAGGCAGCCGTCAGCTAAGGTCGTGCTTGGGAGCGAAGGTCTCAGCGTCGCGGCGGAACGTAGCGCTTGACCGCCGCCTCAGGCCAGGTCCCTTCGACAGGCTCAGGCCAGGTCCGGCTGGGGCGGCCCGATCACCGGCTTCGGCAGGGTTCCCTTTCCCTTGGGCTTGGGCTCCCCCTCCGGCTGCACAGGTGTCGCCTCAGGAGCAGCAGGGGCTGGCTCTTCGTCCGGAGATGCCTTAAACAAGGCCTCCAGCGCTTCACCCTCGATCGTCTCGTCCTCCATGATCCGCTTGGCCAACTGCTCTAGCTTGGCCTGGTTCTCGCTGAGGACTTTCTTGGCGCACTGGTAGGCCTCGTCGATGATCCGCCGCACTTCCTCGTCGATCTCCTCGGCTACCTTCTCGCTGTAGTTGCGCTGCTCGGCGATCTCCCGCCCCAGGAAGATCAGCTCTTCCCGCCGGCCGAAGGTGCGCGGGCCCAGCCGCTCGCTCATCCCCCACTTGGTGACCATCGCCCGCGCCATTCGCGTCACTCTCTCCAGATCGTTCTCGGCGCCCGTGGTCATCTCCCCGAACACCATCTCCTCGGCGGCCCGACCGCCCAGGGCAGCCGCGATGGAGTCCTCGAAGTGAGCCTTGGTCGCCACCCGCCTGTCCTCCTCCGGAAGGTAGCGCGTGTAGCCCAGCGCCATCCCTCGGGACACGATCGTGATCTTGTACACCGGGTCGGCGTTTGGCAGCATGCGCGCCACCAGGGCGTGCCCCGACTCGTGGTAGGCGGTGATCTCCTTTTCCCTCGGCGTTATCACCCGGCTCTTGCGTTCCGGCCCGGCGATCACCCGGTCCACCGCCTCGTCGAACTCCGACATCGTGACCTTCTTCTTGTTGCGCCGAGCCGCTAGAATAGCCGCCTCGTTCAGCAGGTTCGCCAGGTCGGCGCCCGAGAAGCCGGGCGTCTGCTTCGCCAGTATCTCCAGGTTGACGTCCTTGTCCAGCGGCTTGCCCTGAGCGTGCACCTCCAGGATCGCCTTGCGCCCTCTCACATCCGGCGTGTCCAGCACCACCTGTCGGTCGAAGCGCCCCGGCCGCAGCAGCGCCGGGTCCAGGATGTCCGGCCGGTTGGTGGCGGCCACCACGATGATGTTGGTGTGGGTGTCGAACCCGTCCATCTCCACCAGAATCTGGTTCAGGGTCTGCTCCCGCTCGTCGTGGCTGCCACCCAGCCCGGCGCCCCGGTGACGCCCTACGGCATCGATCTCGTCAATGAACACGATGCAAGGAGCATTCCGCTTTGCCTGATCGAACAGATCCCGCACCCGCGAAGCGCCCACCCCCACGAACATCTCCACGAACTCGGAGCCGCTGATCGAGAAGAAGGGGACGCCCGCCTCGCCGGCCACTGCCTTGGCCAGCAGGGTCTTCCCTGTGCCGGGCGGCCCCAGCAGCAGCACACCCCTGGGAATGCGAGCCCCCAGGGCGACGAACTTCTCCGGCCACTTCAGAAACTCCACCACCTCCTGGAGCTCCTCCTTGGCTTCCTCCACGCCCGCCACGTCGGCGAAGGTAATGCCCGACCGCGTCCCCGCGAACATCCGCGCCCGGCTCTTGCCAAAGTTCATCGCCTGGGTATTGGTGCCCTGAGCCTGACGCATCAGGAACAGCAGCAGCCCGCCGAAGATGATCAGCGGCAGAAAGTTGATGAGGATGTTCAGCCAGTTGAAGCCGCCTCCCTTCGGGTTGATCTTGGGCTGCTGGTCAACCGGGATGCCCGCATCCTCTAGGACCTGGCGGACGGTATCTCCCTCTTCCAGCTTCACCTTGAAGGCCTGGTCGCTACTCGCCAGCTTGTAGGTGACGTCCTGGCCGTGGACGTCGATCTTGTCGACGTTCCCCGCTTTCACATCCGCCACAAGCTGGGATAGGGTCACCTTCTCCTTGTCGCTGGAGGTGCTTCTCCCGAATAGGGTGAACACGATGGCGACGATCCCTACCAGGATGACCAGATAAACCAGACTGTTTCGCAGCCAGCGCCCGTACATTGCCTTTTCCTTGCGACATCCCCGCGGGCGAACGAAGAACGATTACTCCCTCACCCGCTGCGCCCATTATATCAGATCGGCCCACCAAAACCTATTGCCGACCCCGTGCCCCCCTTCTCTCGCCCTACCTGCTCACGTCCGAGGCCAGCACCCCGCTCTGGGCCCAGTTCTCCTTCGCCACATCCTCGAATACGATTATGGTTGCCTCCGGCGTGGTGTGCGCTATGTTCACGATGGCCTCGGTAATCACCCGCGCCAGCTCCTGCTTTTGGGCGTGGGTACGGCCAGGCCACATCTCTACCCGCACGATCGGCATCGCTCACCTCCTGGGCTGGCAATCTCGGCATTAAGCCCAAAGTAGCGATGCCTCTACAGCTTGTCAACCGCCTGCCCGCCTCCGGCGGGTTGCCGCCCTGGCCCGCTTGTGCTAGTATTGGCCCGATAGTCCTGCCCGCCTCAAGCACAGGGAGGCAAGGAAATGAGGGAGCCTCCCACCTTCACCTACGAGGAGAACCTCTGGGCCCAGGGCGCCGAGTTGGTGGCCGGCGTCGATGAGGTGGGTCGCGGGCCCCTGGCCGGGCCGGTCATGGCCGCGGCTGTCCTTTTGCCTCCACGCGCTCGTTTCCCCTGGCTCGCCCGCGTACGCGATAGCAAGGTCCTCTCCCCCGCCAGGCGAGAAGAGCTAGCCGACCGCATTCGCGCCGATGCAACAGCCTTTGCCCTGGGCACGGTGCCCCACCATCTGGTCGATACTATCGGCGTCGTCGAGGCTACCCGCCGTGCCATGCTCGCCGCCCTGGCCGAGCTCTCGGCTACACCCGACTTCGTTCTCATCGATGCCATCCGCGTTCCCCAGTGCCGCCTCCCCCAGCACCCCATCATCCACGGCGATGCCTTTTCCCTCTCCATCGCCTGTGCCTCCATCGTAGCCAAGGTCGCCCGTGACCGGCTCATGCTGGAGGCTGGCCGCCGCTTCGTCGGCTACGGCTTCGCTCGCAATAAGGGATACGCCACCCGCGAGCATCTGGACGCCCTCATCCGCCTCGGACCCTGTGCCATCCACCGTCGCACCTTCGCCCCCGTACGGGCCTGCCTGGAGTGTCGGTGAGCTCTCCCCGCCGCGACCTGGGCGCCTTCGGCGAGCGCCTGGCCGCCGCCCACCTCGAGGCTAAGGGATACCGCATCATCGAGCGCAACTTCCGCTGCGGCGAAGGGGAGATCGACATCGTGGCCGAGGATAGCGACTGCCTGGTCTTCGTCGAGGTGCGCACCCGCCGTGGCGACGCTCTGGGCGGCCCCGCCGAGTCCGTTACTGCCGCCAAGCAGCGGCGCCTCCTCGCCCTGGCCGAGGCCTACACCCAGGCTCACGACGACCTGCCGTCCCAGCAGCGCATCGACGTCATCACCGTGGCCCTGGCGCCGGATGGCCGGGTGCTGGCCGTGGAGCACATCGAGGACGCCATCGCCGACAGAGAATTCAGCTAGCCGCTGGCCTCCATCTCATCGGCTACAAGACGGGCGCTCGTCCCCCTGAGGTGGACGTCGAGCAGCTTCGTCTCTATGCTATGCAGAGGAGGGTTGGTAGTCGGCCGTGCCCATCTACGAGTATCGCTGCAATCGCTGCC
>CAYGYF010000065.1:0-8293 GCA_964354065.1 uncultured Dehalococcoidia bacterium
GATGATGCAGGTGATGCGGATCTCGCTGGTGCTGATCATCTCGATGTTGATGCCCTCCTCGTACAGGGCGCGGAACATTCGGGCGGCGTAGCCGGGGGCGCTCTGCATCCCGGCGCCGATTATGCTCACCTTGGCCAGGTTCGAGTCCGATACCAGCTCGCCGGCGCTCACCTGCTGGGCGATGGGCCTGACCAGCTCGATAGCCTTGTCTAGGTCGCCGCGGGTCACCGTGAAAGTGAGGTCGGCGACCTTTTCCGCACCGGCATTCTGGACAATTGTGTCCACGCTGATGCCCGCCTCGGCCAGGGGCTCGAACAGGGTGGCGGCGATGCCCGGCTGGTCCGGCACCCCGCGGATGGTCACCTTGGCCACGCCGGGGTCGTAGGCGATGCCGCTTACCTTGTTTCGCTGCTCTACCATCTCAGGGCCTCCATGAATGAGTGTTCCCGGCACGTCGCGAAAGCTGGACGCCACCAGGATGGGCATCTTGTAGACGGCACCCAGTTCCACCGCCCGATTGTGCATGACCCTGGCGCCGTAGCTGGCCAGCTCCAGCATTTCCTCGTAGCTGATCTCCCGTAGCTTGCGGGCCTTGGGCTCGATGCGGGGATCAGTGGTGTAGACGCCGTCCACGTCGGTGTAGATCTCGCATCTCTCGGCCTTCAAGGCTACTGCCAGGGCCACCGCCGTGGTGTCGGAGCCGCCGCGACCGAGGGTGGTGATGTCCATCCCCTCGCTGATCCCCTGGAAGCCGGCCACGATGACGATCTTCTCTTCGCCCAGCTCCTTGAGGATGCGCTGAGGGTCCACCGACAGGATGCGGGCGCGGCCGTAGCGGCTCTCAGTGCCGATGCCCGCCTGTGCCCCCGACAGGCTGATGGCTGGCTGGCCCAGTTCGTGCAGGGCCATGGTTATCAGAGTGCTGGAGACGGTCTCGCCGGTGGAGAGAAGCACGTCCAGCTCCCGCGCCTCCGGCTGAGGGGTGATCTGGCGGGTCAGCTCGATTAGCTCGTCGGTGGTGTGGCCCATGGCCGAGACTACCACCACCAGGGCGTCGCCCTGCTCACGGCGAGCGGCCACCCGTCGCGCCACGTTCTTTATCCGCTCGGCGTCGGCCACCGAGGTGCCGCCGTACTTCTGAACTATGAGGGCCATGACTTTGTCTCAACCCCTTTCGATTATTTGTGCTGCCGCATCGCTGGGGGCCGTGATCATGGTCTCGCCGCTTACTCCTTCCCTGGCAGCCGCCTCTGCCATCGCCCGCCCGATCTTCTCCTCGTCCTGGCAGGCCAAAGCCAGGATAGTCGATCCCCCGCCTGACAGGAAGGCGCCCAGGGCGCCAGCCTGGCGAGCCGCCTGGAAGATGGCTTGCATGGCCGGAAAGATCTTGGCCCGCGCCAGCTGGTGCAGGCGGTCCTGAGTGGCCACATCCAGCAGGTCCAGCCTGCCAGAGGCCAGGGCCGCCACCAGGAGGGCCGCTCGCCCAATATTATAGATCGCGTCCTGGCGGGAAAGCTGCTGGGGCAGCACCTGACGACTCTCCTGGGTGGGCATCTCCTGGTCTGGCACGAAGAGGACGGCCTTGAGGCCCGCAGGCACGGTCAGGCCGACGTGAGAGACGCTCTCGCCATCGCGCACGGCCACCTGAAGCCCGCCGAAGAGGACGGGAGCCATGTTGTCGGCGTGGCCCTCCAACTCCGTGCCGAGACCTAGCAGCTCCTCCCGATCCAGCGGCTCGCCGAGGAAGGCGTTGGCCGCCAGCAGACCGGATGCTCGCGCCACGGCGCTGGCCCCCAGGCCGCGGGCCACCGGGATGCTCTTCCGGTAGCGGGCGTAGAGCCCCGCCGGCGGCTCCCGGCCCACGTGGGAATAGAGGCGGCGGGCCGCCTCCACCGCCATGCGCTCGGCGGGGTCCTGCGGCGGCACAGGCGCCTCGGCGGCGCTGACCTCCACCTCCGCCCACAGATCGAGAGCCATCCCCAGGCAGTCGAAGCCGGGGCCGAGGTTGGCGCTCGTGGCGGGAGCACGAACAGTAACTTCCGTCGCAGGCACCCCTCTTCCAGCTTGGCCTAGCGACAAGATTGTAACATTCGGGGAACCTAGAAGCTATTGGTTCTCGGTTCTAGGTTCTGGGGTTCTCATCAGCAGAGGCTCCAGGCGATGCCAGATGCGCTGCGTTATCTCTTCGGCGGGGAGGGTGCCGTCCACCACCAGGAAGCGGCGGAACTCCACCTTGACCAGGGCCAGGTAATGGGGTGCCTAGACGGCCCTCGTTGCTGCCGCATCCAGGGGGAGCTGCCTGGAATCGGGCGCATGGTTCCTGTTGACAAGCTTGCGCACCGCCCCTAGAACTGACCGGTGAACCGCCTGCGGGGAATCATTTCCGTTGACTATCTCGATGCGTTCGCCTTCGAGAGAGAGCCGCTCTATCGTGTCAAAGAACTTTTCCCTGACCATCTGCAGCTTCTCGGCTTCCTCATAGAGATCGGTGTGCCATCTCTCCCTTTCTATTCGCTTCTTGCAGATTTCGACGGGCACGTCGAGGAATACCGTGAGGTCGGGAGCAGGGCATCTTGCGTTTATGACTCGCAAGGATTGTAGGTCTACTTCTAGCCCCTGATACGCAAAGGATGAGAGGTAGTATCTGTCGGTGATGACATGGATCCCCTTCCCCAAGGCAGGGAGAATCACGTTCGCCAAGTGATCCTGCCGATCGGCGGCGAAGAGGAGCGCCAGCCAGTACTCAAGGTCGCCGCGTTCGACCAAGCTGGTACGGCGCTTCGCCAGCACCTCGCGGATTAGGCCTCCAATTAGTAGCTCGCTGGGCTCCTTTGTGACCCGGCACTCCTTCTGTTCTTTCTTGAACCAGGCTCGCAGGAGTTCCGCTTGGGTGGTAAGGCCTGACCCGTCAACGCCCTCGAAGGCAATAAACCTACCCTCAGCCATGGGAGGCCACTCCCCCTTAAAGATTTCCAGGCCGGCTTACTGGGTAGAAGAGCTGGCTGGGCCGCAGCTCAATTCCCACGAAATATACACCACGCTCCTGCGCACGGCAACCGTTACGGGCGCCCACCAACGGGGAAAAAGGGAGGAAATTTACTCGCCGCCGCCGGGCTGGATGCGCACGCGTCGCTGCGGCTCCTGCCCCATGCTGCGGGACGTCAGGTTGTAGCGCTGGGCCAGCATGTGCTGGAGGCGACGGATGTAGGCGTTCTGGGGGGAGAGCTCTATCGGCCGTTCGGCCTTCATGACCTCGCCGATGGCTTCCTCCGCCTCCTTGAGGGCCGAGAGGACGGGGTCCTGGCCCCGCTCGCTGCGCATGGATAGGAGGCACTGCTCCATCTGGAAGACGGTGTTGCTCTTGATGACGTAGATGGGGACGCCGCGTTCCTCGGCGTCGCGAAGGACCTGGGGCTTGCGCCGATAGTAGCTGCGCAGGGTGATCAGGGCGTCGGCATCCACCAGGTGCTCCACGATGGTGGCTGGCATGCCCATCTGGTGGCTGGCCTGCTCCAGGCGGCGGCGGGAGACGCCAAAGGGATAGATCTTCCGCTCGCGTCCGGCGGCCACCGGCCCTCGTCCCTCCGGGCTGCGCTTCTCTCGCCCCGATGCCATCGGGGAGGCGGCCACTCGGACTTCGCCCTCCTTGTCGATCTCCCGAACCTCGGCGGGCACATGATAGCCGCGCAGGATGGAGTCCACGGTCTCGGCAACGTTGGGGTGGACGGACACCCTCTCCCAGTTCTGAATCTCCACCACGACATCGAAGGTCGGGGGCGCCTTGCGCTCCAGGACGGACTTCTGAGTACCGCGGCGGCGGGCCTCTTCGTCTCCCAGGGTCACCGACTGGATGCCGCCGATGAGGTCGCACAGGGTGGGATTCATGATCAGGTTCTCGAGGGTGTTGCCGTGGGCGGTAGCCACTAGCTGCACGCCCCGCTCGGCGATGGTGCGGGCTGCTGCTGCCTCTAGATCTGTCCCGATCTCATCGATGACGATGACCTCTGGCATGTGGTTCTCCACCGCCTCGATCATCACCGCGTGCTGCATGGTGGGGGTGGGAACCTGCATGCGGCGGGCGCTGCCGATGCCCGGGTGGGGGATGTCGCCGTCACCGGCGATCTCGTTGGAGGTATCGACCACCACCGCTCGCTTGTTCATGTCATCGGCCAGGAAGCGGGCCACCTCTCGCAGCATGGTGGTCTTGCCCACGCCGGGCCGACCCAGGAGAAGGATGCTCTTGTCCGACTTGACCAGGTCCTCGATGATGCGGATGGTACCGAAGACGGCTCGGCCGACCCGGCAGGTGAGGCCGACGATGCGCCCCCGCCGGTTGCGGATGGCCGAGATGCGGTGGAGGGTGCGCTCGATGCCAGCTCGGTTGTCGCTGGTGAACTCGCCGATGCGAGAGACGATGTAGTCCAGGTCGGCCTCGGTCACCTCCCGTTCGCTGAGGGTCAGCTCCTGCTCGGGGTAGCGGGCCTCCGGCAGACGCCCCAGGTCGAGCACCACCTCCAGAAGCTCGAATTTGTCCGGCCGCTCCCGCAAGGGGTCGCGAACTTGCGGCGGCAGCACATCGAGCATGGCGTCCAGGTCGTCGGTTATGCGCAGCATAGCGTTTCGTCACTACCCCATCACAACAGCTGGCCTCGGCGTGTCCGCCATTCCTCTCTTAGCCTCGCCTTTTGGCCTGGTCCGACCCTAAAGTGAATGATGTCTCCGCAAGCCAACTCATTGCTGATCCGTTCAAGAAACTTGGTGATGGTCCAGTGTTGCTGCTTTGTGCTCCAGCCCTGCTTGGGTTGATGATACCAAACGACAGACACTCTGCGCAGCTTGGCTCGTTGTTCCTGCTGCCTCTTCGCCGCAACATCAGTGGTAAGCCAGGCTGCTGTATTCTCTGCGCACCAATCGATGATTGTAGAGTCTTCCACTCCGCCAGTTGGATCGCCGAACACTTCCTTGACGCTGCGGATGTTGAAGCCCACGTTGTGAAGAGCCTCCGCAATGGCGGGATTGAGGCAATTGTCAAGCACAAATAGCGGTTCATCCGGTGACAGCACTGGTTGCAGCGCCTTCCAACCTCTGCTCCCACTCAGCGGCATGTCTGATCTTTATCTCATCGACGCCATAAGACCTTGAAAGGAAGTCTATGCTATCCCCACCTCTGACCATGGCCCAAATAGCTCTTGTCGGTATTCGTGTGCCGAGAATACATGGTGCCCCAAATTGAATGGCTGGTTTCAAAAGAACATCTGTATAAGGTCGCCACGCGACCGCGATTCTGCGCTCATTGAAGTCCAAACCGGCAATCGGCCAAAGATAGTCTTCAAAGAGCTCCGTTATTGCGTATTGACCACCTAAACTCGCCGCAATCAACTCCGACTCTCGTCGTAGGAAGATGTTGCTGGCCTCAGTCCAGACAACTTCGGTGGCGAACGGCCTGCGTGCCCCTGTAATGTCCCGCAGCGACCGTTCGGCCCGATAGATAGCGGGAAAGCCGATCCCTATCGCCCGAAGCAACGATATGACCCGCATAGAGATGAGATCTTCAAACGCGATAACAAGTTGTCTTCCGGGGACGCTTGAGAGCGCTGGCAGCGCTAGACCGTGCCTAATCCAGCGAATGAGATGCCTATTAGTAACGGTGTATGGCTTGGGAACCATCATCGTAGTCTGAATATAGCGAGCGGCATCGCTAATCTCGTAGATCCCACCAAACCCTTCCCCGTTCCAGGGTCGTGCCCCCGACTCTGCCACGTTACTAGTCTCCCTCACTAGCTCACAGGGTAAGGCTGGCGAGCTGGCTCGACTGTGGGGACGGTCTCCTCCACGGGCCGGACCAGACGGTTGACCAGGACCACGTACTCCGCCGCTGTCTGGAATCCCATCTCCCCCAGGTGACGAGCCAGTGTCCTTTGGTATTCGGGCACCAGACAGAAGATGGGCTGCTTGTCAGCCAGGTAGGAGAGAGCGGCGGCCAAGAGGTAGTCCAGGGGAACGGCCTCTCTCCGCTCGGACAGGAGGCTGAACCGGCTCCCCCGCTCGCTCTTGGCGATGCGCAGCCAGGCTGTGACCCGACTAGTCGGGTCGTCCTGAAGCACCAGATGTTGGCAGCGCCCCTTCTCCTGGGCAGCCAGCCACTCCCGCAGGGTAACGCCCTCGTGGCGGCGCACAGTGGCTGGCACGGAGGCGTTGTAGAGTTGGAACAACGGGAGAATGTCGGCCGAGATCCGCCTCTGGCGGAGGGGTAGATTCGACGGCCGCAGGCCTGGGGGCGCCCCATCGATGCGCAGGAGGCGCTCCCTCAGGTAGGGGAAGAAGCCGGCCTCGTGGACGACGGCCAGGAGGCCGCTGTCGGCGTCCAGGCGCAGGAACACTTTCTCGACGCCGGCACCCCCTAGGTCCTGGGCAAGCTGTTCCAGGAGGCTCAGGCAGACAGATTCGTCCGCGCTGGGGGCGACGAGGTAGTCCACCTCCCAGGCCCGGCGCGCGCCCCGCCATCGCGCCGACGCTAGGCCGCGCACATTGAGGACGCGGACGGCGATCCAGGTATGGCGGCGGCCAGCGAGGGGGAGCCACTGCTCGATGGTCCGCCTCAGGCGGAGGTGGAACCCCTGCTCCTCGATGCCCAGCCGCTCCCAGGTCCTGGCCTCATTGCGGTAGCGAGCGCCGTTGCGGGCAAGGGGTGGCCTGCTCCTGGCCCAGAAGGAGACCAGCGCTGGCAGGTCGGTGGGTCGTAGCGGCCGGGCGATGGCTGTAGAGCTAGGCGTGGGCATTCTTGTGGGCTCGAACGATCTCCAGGAAGTAGCGATGGAAGCGGTCGTCCTCGGTCAACTCCGGGTGGAAGGCGGTGGCCAGGGCATTGCCCTGACGTACGGCTACGGCCTTGCCGTCCTCCAGGGTGGCCAGCACCTCCACCCCGGCGCCTATCTCCTCCACTATCGGCGCCCGGATGAAGACGGCATGAAAGGCTGTCGCGCCCAGGGCGGGCACGGCTAGGTCGGCTTCGAAGCTGTCCACCTGCCGCCCAAAGGCGTTGCGGCGGACGGCGATGTCCAGGGTGGCCAGGGTAGGCCAATCGAGGTCGCTGGCGCGGCGGGCAAGGACGATGAGGCCGGCGCAGGTGCCCCAGATGGGGAAGCTGTTCTGGGCCAGCTCTCGCAGAGGATCGAGGAGGCTGAATTCGGACATCAGGCGGCCCAGGGTGGTGCTCTCGCCGCCGGGGATCACCAGCCCGTTCAGGCCCGATAGCTCCTCGGGGCGGCGCACCTCGCGGGCGGCGACGCCCAGCCGCTGGAAGGCCGAAATGTGCTCGGCGAAGTCGCCCTGGAGGGCCAGGACGCCAATGTGGGTCATGATTCTATTTTAAAGCAAACGCTCCAACTCTTCGCGGGATAGCTTAGCCTTCCGAAGAATGCTGGCTAACGTGCCCTCGGCCAACTCCGGGTGATTGGGGACGATGACGACAAGTTCGTCGTCGCCAGTTTGTTTCTTCAGCTTGATGTGGCTGCCTCTCTGCGAGACTACATGGAATCCGCCACGTTGCAGTGCGCGCAGGACTTGTCGTGCGCTGAGTAGTTTAGGCACTGACTACCAGGGATCTAACCTTTCGTAGCCGAGGAGGCGCCTTGATCTCGCCTGTCTCGTCGTCCTGAAGGTAGAGGAGCACCGCCTCCTCAAGGTTGCGCATCGCCTCGTCCTCGGACCGTCCCTGGCTGGCGATACCGAGCTCCACGCACTCAGCGACGAACCATTCGCCTTCCTGCCAAACAGCGGCTGTCAGGTCAAGCTTTATCAGGGATCACCACCCTCTCACGGCTAGGCGCTCCTCGTCGGGCATGGAGCGCACGTCCAGGCCGCGCATGGGCTCGCTGAGGCCGCGCGACACCTGGGCGATGATGTCGGGGTCGTTGTAGTTGGTGACGGCTTTGACGATGGCGCGGGCCCGCGGCTCGGGGTCGTCGGACTTGAAGATGCCGGAGCCGACGAAGACGCCCTCGGCGCCCAGGAGCATCATCAGGGCGGCGTCGGCGGGGGTGGCCACGCCGCCGGCGGCGAAGTTGACCACCGGCAGGCGGCCGGTCTGGTGTACCTCCTTCACCAGCTCGAAGGGGGCGGCCAGGGCCTTGGCCTCAGCCATCAGCTCGTCTTGGGGCAGGGAGTGCAGCCTGCGGATGCCGTCCATGACCGCGCGCATGTGGCGGACGGCCTCGACGATGTTGCCGGTGCCGGCCTCGCCCTTGGTGCGGATCATGGCCGCGCCCTCGCCGATGCGCCGCAGCGCCTCGCC
>CAYGYF010000066.1:0-8259 GCA_964354065.1 uncultured Dehalococcoidia bacterium
TCATGCAGACCTACCCCAACGTCTACTTCGACTCCAGCGCTGTCATCGAGGGGACGATCACCCCCCACACCCTGTCCGACGAGGAGGCGGTGGCGATGATCCGCCGCGTCGGCGCCGACCGCGTCCTGTTCGGCTCCGACTGGCCCTGGTTCCACCCCATCAAGGACGCCCAGCGCATCGAGAGCCTGCCCCTGAGCGCCGAGGAGAAGCGCCTCATCCTCTGCGAGAACGCCCAGCGCGTCCTGGGGCTGTAGTGAACCTGTCCTGAGCGTAGCGAATGGAAACCGTGACCTGGCGCTTCCTCGATAGCGGCGCGGCCCCCGGCCCTCGCCAGATGGCGATCGACGACGCCCTGCTCACCCTCTGCGGTCGGGGCCGCTCGTCGCCCACTCTGCGCCTGTTCAGCTTCCGGCCTCCCTGCCTGTCGCTGGGCCGTTTTCAGCCCGCCCCGCCCGAGACCGAGCGAGAGGCCGGCCTGGAGATAGTGCGGCGGCCCACCGGCGGCCGCGCCGTCCTCCACCGGGGCGACATCTGCTACAGCGTCGTCGCCCCCGCCGATCACCCCCTGGTGGCAGGAAGCATCCGCCAGTCGTATCAGAAGATCGCCCGCGCCCTGGCCGAGGGCCTGGCCATTCTCGGCCTGCCGCCCCTACGGGAGGCCGCCGCCCAGGGTCGCTTGCCCGAGGGTGACTGGTGCTTCGAGGCAATGGCGCCCCATGAGCTGACCCTCGACGGTGCCAAGCTGGTGGGCAGCGCTCAGTTGCGGCGCGACGGCATCCTCCTTCAGCAGGGGAGCATCCGCCTGGCCCCGGATGGCAAAGGGCCGTCCATCGAGGAGGTGCTGGGCCGCAGGGTGTCCCGCCGCGAGATGGCCCAGGCCCTGGCAGAAGGCTTCACCCGCGCCTGGGGTGTGCAATTTCGCTGCGGTCGCCTGACCGCCGAGGAAGAGGAACTAGCGCAGCGGCTGGAGCGGGAGAAATACGCCAACCCTGCCTGGACGACGCAGCTCAATCTGTTGCCATCGGCCAGAGGCTGATCCGCTAGGGATCGCTGCCTGCCGCCTGGCCCAGAAGGGCCTCCGCCTCCGCCTGGACAATGCGATAGACCTCGGCCAGGGGCTGGCCGCTGGCCTCCGCCAATCGCCGGCAGACCTCGTACTCGGGCGCCGCCCGCGGCGGCTCCCCAGGCAGGCGCTTCACCTTCACGGCGGCCGGCCCCAGGCTCGACCCAAACTCCAGCACCTCTCGCTCCGCCTCCTGCCGCCGCACCTCCCGCAGGCGCACCCCCAGGGTCGACGTCTCCCGCAGGAGCAGGGCGACGACGGCCTCCTCGGCCTCGGCAGGACAGAGAGCAGAGAGCATCACCCCAGGCCGCCCCTTCTTCATCTGGATAGGCGTGAGCCAGACATCGGCGGCCCCGCTGGCCAACAGCCGCTCCTGGACGTAGCCCAGTATCTCCGGATTCATGTCGTCGATGTTGGTCTCCACCAGCAGCACAGGCCGTGCGGCCTCCTCCACGGCTGTGCCCAGCCAGAGACGCAGCACGTTCGGCCAGCCAGGGATGTCCTGACTGCCCGCCCCGTAGCCGACACACTCCACCTTCATGGCCGGCCGCTGGAAGCTCGCCAGCGTAGTGATGATGGCAGCGCCCGTAGGGGTCAGCAGCTCCCGCTCCGGCCGGCCTCCCTGGGGCAGAACGGGAGCCCCCTTCGAAGCGACCAACTCCAGCGTGGCCGGGGCTGGCACGGGCAGGCCGGCACCGCGGACCGTCCCCCCGCCCACAGCCAGAGCCGAGGCGAACACCTCCTCCACCCCCAGCAGGCGCAGGCCAGCCACAGCCCCCATCACGTCCACGATGGCATCCACCGCCCCCACCTCGTGCAGGTGCGTCTCGTCCACCGGCAGGCCATGGACCTTCGCCTCGGCCTCCGCCAGGCGACGGAAGACGGCCGCCCCCTTCTCCTTGTCGCCGGCCGGCAGCGAGCTGCCATCGATCACGCCCAGGATATCCACCAGCGTTCGCGGCGGCTGCTCCTTCCCCACAGCCACTCTTACCTGAGTGGCGGCCAGGCCCGCCCGTTGCACCTTGCGGGCGGTCACTCGGTAGCCCGCCAGCGCTAGCTTGGCCAGCTCACCCTTGAGGCTCTCCAGGGAGAGGCCAACGTCCACAAGGGCGCCCAGGATCATGTCGCCGCTGGCGCCGGAGAAGCAGTCTAGATAGGCAATCTTGGCCATGGTCCGGCCAGATAGAGAGGGGGGCCGCAACAGAAAGTACCCCCTAGGGGGCAGCGCTCGCCATGCGCTCCACCTGAGCGCGCGCCATCCGCTCCACGAGCTGTCTGCCCTCCTCAGTGGTGCCAAACAGGCCGGCCTGGAGGGTGCCGCGGTTCGGGCCTTGCCTGAAGAGGATAGCATCCTGAGCAAACGTCCGCTCGCCCGCCTCCTCCTTGCCAGTGATCCGCAGCCAGAGCACTTCGTCGGCCAGGTCGGGCGCTGGCACCTCTTGCACCTCGAGGTCCGCCGCCCCCGAAAACAAGGTAGTCCAGTCGGTGCTTCTAGCCGCCTGAGCAGCCTCAGCGAAGGAGGCGCTGGCGCCCTCAGCGCTCTGATAGATACTTACCGCACTGTCCACCGAGAAGACAATCGCCTCGCTGGCGCCCGGGCTGGCCGTGGCAGTAGCAGCGGCGGTGCCGCCTGGCTCGTAGGTCACCTCGTAGCCCCAGATCCGCCCCCACCGCTTGAGCTTGGCCAGTTCCGCCTGCGGGTCGGCACTCTCCGCTGCCACCTGCTCATTGCTGGCGAACGCCTGCTCGATGGCAATGAACCCAGCGGGCACATCCGCGGGTTGCAGGACCATCTGCTCCAGCACTGCCTTCACCCCGGCAGGCACAGCCGGACCCGTGGCGGTGGGAGTGGCTTCACCCCCTCCCCCGCCGCCGCAGGCCGCCCCGGCTAGGGTGAAGCCGACGCCAAGAAGTACCAGAGCCCCCATCGCCAGCACAAATCTCTTCACCATACTCCCCCTCAACGGCTATCAGTCCTTTCGCCCCTTCGCTTTGCTCAGGGCAGGCTCCTGCCAGGCCAGGCGATTTATCACCGCCGCCAGGTAGCCAGCCCCAAACCCGTTGTCGATGTTGACCACGGCCACACCAGGGGCACAGCTATTGAGCATGGTCAGCAGGGGCGCCAGACCCAGGAAGCTAGCTCCATACCCCACCGACGTCGGGACAGCGATGACCGGTGCCGCCACCAGCCCGGCCACCACACTGGGCAGCGCCCCCTCCATGCCCGCCACCGCCACCACCACCTTGGCCGTCTGAAGGACGGCCAGGTGGTCCAGCAGACGGTGCAATCCAGCTACCCCCACGTCGTACACCCGCTCTGCCTCGCTGCCCATGATCTCGGCGGTGACCGCCGCCTCCTCCGCCACCGGCAGGTCGGACGTGCCACCGCAAACGACGGTCACCCCGGCCAGAAGGGGCTGGCGGCAGCGATCCACGCTGATCGCCCGGGCGGTGGGATGATAGACGGCGTCGGGGATGCTCTCCTTGAGGGCAGCGTAGCACGAGGCGTCCACTCGGGTCACCAGCAGGCGCTCACCCTGGCTCAAAAGCCCCCCGGCGATGGCCACAATCTGCTCGTTGGTCTTCCCCTCGCCGAGAATCACCTCCGGAAAGCCCCTGCGCAGCGCCCGGTGATGGTCGATCTCGGCGAACCCCAGGTCCTCGTAGGGCAAACGCCTCAGGCGCTCCAGCCCCTCGTCCACACTCAGCGTCCCCGATTGAAGGGCGACCAGCAGTTCCCGCAGCTTGGTCTCGTCGATCTTCGTCCCCCTGCCCCCTATGCCCTGTTCCTTCTTCGCTCTACCTGCCAATCCCCGCCCGATTCGATTGAGGGCGTGATCCAGTTCTGTCACCCTGAGCGGCCTCAGATTCTTCGCTCTGCTCAGAATGACAATGGAGTCGGTCACCATGACACGGAGCGAAGGGCTCAGAATGACCTTGTTCCGTCTCCAAACCCGGCAGGCCCCTCTCTAGCGGGACAGATCATAGCATCGGCCTCCGCTTGCGTAAACCTGAGGGCCGTCTCATAATGGCCCAGGAATGAACCTGAAGACCGTCGCGTCAGGTCGCCTCAGGCCACTCAAGGGGGCCTGCCCTGAGCCTGTCGAAGGGGGAGTGCCGGGACTCTTCTGGCTCTCCTGGCTCGTGGCGGCGCTGGGTTTGATCGTTCTGGCCACCTTCGCCGCCGCCACCGACTACTTCCCCGGCGACCTCGGCCTGGCTCATCGCATCCAGGATGCCAACGCCGCCCCCATCACAGACGCCCTGGACTGGGCCAGCCGGCTGGCCGACCTGCCGCTGGTGGCTGTCGTGGGACTGGCCGCCGCCCTGGGCCTGTGGCTGTTGGCCCGCCCCGCTGAGGCCGTCTGGCTGGTGGTTGCGCTGCCGCTGCCCCTGCTGAACGGGATCGTCAAGGCGCTGGTCGACAGACCGCGGCCGTCGGCCGCCCTGGTCGAGGTGAATGAGAAGGCGGGGGGCTCGTCCTTCCCCAGTGGGCACGTAACCACGGCGGTGGTGATCTACGGCCTCCTCTTCTACCTGGCAGCCCTCGTCATCCCCCAGAGGGGCCTACGCTATCTGGCCCAACTGGCCTGCCTGGCGCTGATAGTATTGACAGGGCTACAGCGAGTACACGCCGGCGTGCACTGGCCCAGCGATGTCCTCGGCGGCCTGCTCTTGGGCGGCCTCCTCCTATCGCTCCTGATATGGAGCCATCGCCGCTTTGCCCGCCCCGACCTGTCGGGGATAGCCACCTAGGCTAGTGGAAACGGAGAGCGATGAACTGGCTCGATGCGGCCATCATTATCGCCATCGCCTGGTTCACCTTCGCCGCCTTCCGGGCAGGCCTCATCCGCGAGGTTGTGACCCTAATTGCCGCCGTGGTGGGGGTGCTGGCCGCCGGCCACTACTACGATAACCTCGCCGCCGACGTGCTCCTGTTCATCGACAACGACAAGGCCGCCAGGGTCCTCTCCTTCCTCATCCTCTTTGGGGCGGTGGCCCTGGCCGGACAGTTGGCCGCCATCCTCCTCAAGCAAACAGCCAGCCTGCTGTGCCTGGGCTGGCTCGACCACCTGGCAGGCGCCGCCTTTGGCCTTCTCAAGGCCCTCGTCCTGGTTGAGATGTTCCTCATCCTATTCACCACCTACCCCTACCTTGG
Organism: uncultured Dehalococcoidia bacterium; assembly: GCA_964354065.1. GTDB lineage: Bacteria > Chloroflexota > Dehalococcoidia > SM23-28-2 > SM23-28-2 > JAUYDU01. Next base: position 5,223 of record CAYGYF010000066.1, read on the forward strand.
CCTAGACGACACGATCGCCGGCTCGGCTATCGCCCCCCTCTTCCTGGACGGTGGCCCTGCTCTTCTGAAGCTCCTGCCCGGCGAGTTCAATAGCGCCGTGGACGCCCTATAGCCTCGGCCAAAGCTGATTGCAAGAGCGACGTCTTTCTGATATTATGCGCCCGTGACCAACACGACCGTATTGGTGCTCAATCGGAACTACGAGCCGCTCAACGTTTGCAACGCTCGCCGTGCCTTCGTCCTCCTCGACCGAGGCAAGGCCGAAGTGCTGGAGAACGGGAGAGGCTACCTTCGTAGCCCCTCCTTCGTTTTCCCCATCCCGTCGGTCATTCGCCTCATCTTTGTCATCCACCGGCCACGCCCTCAGGGGCGCCTCAGCCGCCGCGACGTCTTCCTGCGCGACCGCTTCACCTGCCAGTACTGCGGCCGCCAGACCCGCGACCTCACCCTCGATCACGTTATCCCCCGCCACAACGGCGGCACCCACGCCTGGGAGAACGTGGTGGCTGCCTGCAAGGCCTGCAACCACCGCAAGGCCGGCCGCACTCCCCAGGAAGCGCGGATGCACCTGATCCGCCCGCCGACCCGACCCTCCTACAACCCTTATCGCTCCTTCTACCACTACCTGCACGAACAGGTGGAGTGGCGCAAGTTCGTCCCCGGCTGGCAGCCTGACCCCGGCTTCTCCTAACCTGCCGAAAAAAAGTTCGAAAATTTCCTCGTTTACATCGTCTCAGGCCCTTGCTTTTCACCGAAATATTGCTATCCTAATACGGGCCATTTGTTCGCCCTCTCCTGGACAACGGCCCACCCCCGAGCACGTTGCGCGGTCGGATGGCCTGGCTCGACCCGACCGCGCAGCTTTTTCTCAGACTAGCGACGGTGCCCTACCGCTGGCAGTGGCGGCAGAAGTTGGTGATCCGCTGGCCGGCCGTGATCTCGGTGATCGACGACCCGCAGTTGGGGCAGGGCTGGCCACCCCGCCGGTGCACCTTCAGGTGGTCGCGGTACTCGTCCACCGGCAGTCCCTCCGCCTCCATCCGCTCGCTGACGATGGCCGCCGCGTCGCTCAGCACCGAGCGCATGGCGCGGTACAGCCGCCCCTCATCCTCAGCCGTCAGCTCTGTCCGCTTGCGATAGGGGTGAAGGCCGGCGGCGAACAGGATCTCGTCGGCGTAGGCGTTGCCGATGCCCGCCACGCAGGTCTCGTTCAGCACCACGCTCTTGATCTGCCCCCGAAAGCGCTTCAGCCGCCCCCGAAAGACCTCCTCCGTCAGCTCCTCGGCCAGGGCGTCGGGGCCCATCTCCCCAAAGCGGGGCACCGCCTCGAATGCCCCGCCCTTCACCAGATACACCTTCCCCATCAGCCTGTCGTCGAAGTAGCGCAACTCGTAGCCATTGGCCAGGGCCAGCACCCAGCAGGTCTTGGCCCGCCGCTTCTCCTCCGGCCGGCAATACTGGAAGCGACCGCTGAGCATGGGGTGCACGGCGATACAGTCGCCGCTTTCCAGGGAGAAGAGGAGGAACTTGCCCCGCCGTCCCACCTGGCCGAAGACGCTGCCCGCTAGCGCTGCGATGAACTCGTCCTTGGGGGCGCGCACCACCAGCGGGATGGCCACCGCCACCACCTCGATGCCCACACCGGGGAGACGGCGGCTGAAGTAGGAGCGATAGCCCTCCAGGTCCGGCAGCTCAGGCATCAGCGCTAACTGTCGAGGCTGTTGAAAGCCTTCCCTGTGTCACCCTGAACGAAGTGAAGGGTCTCGGCCAACTGAAAGACGAGATTCTTCGCTTCGCTCAGAATGACAGGAGCGGGCTTTTCGGACTTCTTCAACAGCCTCTGTTGTTACACCTGTCGGCAGGCCGGCGCGTAGGCAGCTAGCCTTGACGGCCACTACCCACCAACCGGAAATCTGTGTCGATCTACTAGGCGTTCCCTACGTAGCGAGGGTAGGAGCCGAAGATGCGGAAGAAGGACGCCTGCGCCTCCACCCTCGCCAGGGCCTCGGCCACCGCCGCCTCGCTGCGATGCCCCGCCAGGTCCACCAGGAAGATGTACTCGCCCAGCCGCTCCTTGGTGGGCCGCGACTCCACCTTGGTCAGGTTGATGTCGCGGGTCGAGAACTCCTGCATCACCGCCACCAGCAGCCCCGGCCGGTCCTCGGCGAAGGAGAAGGCCAGCGAGGTCTTGTCGTCCCCTGTGGCCGGATGGTCCGTCTCGGCCAGCACCACGAACCGCGTCAGGTTGTCCGAGCGGTCCTGGATATTGCGGGCCAGGATCTCCGCCCCGTAGATGGTAGCGGCGCGGCGAGTGGCGATGGCGGCAGCGTTCTCCCGGGCCAGCATCTCCTCCACCGCCGCCGTGGTGGACAGGGCCGCCACCACCTCCGCCTTGGCGAAGCAGCGCTCCACGAACCGCCGGCACTGCCCCAGGGCCTGCGGGTGCGACAGCAGCACCTTCACGTCGGCGGCCTGCATGCCCGGCCGCACCAGCAGGTAGTGCTCGATGGGCAGCACCAGCTCCCGCCGGATGGACAGCCGCGATTCGTGGATGAGGATGTCCAGCGTGTCGGTCACCGAGCCCTCGATGCTGTTCTCGATGGCCACCACCCCCTCCTCGGCCATACCCGAATCGACCGCGGCCGCCACGGCGGCCACGCTGGCGAAGGGCAGGAGTTGGGCCGAGGGGTCGTACAGGAGGGCCGCCTCTTCGGTGAAGGTGCCCGGCGGGCCCAGATAGGCGATGCGCTTGTTGCTCATCCCGCGTCCGGGGCGGAGCCGCCAGACACCGACGTCGTGAGGGCGGTCCGCAGGGCGTCCTCGCTCTCGCGGCGGGCCACCGCCACCAGCTCATCCCCCGCCCGGATCACCATGTCGCTGGTGGGAATGCGCGGCACGCCCTCCTCATCAATGATCAGGATGATCAGGGATTGCTGAGGCAGCAGCAGGTCCTTGATCCGTTTGCCCACCATCGCCGAGTAGGGCGGCACCTTCACCTCCACTATCTCCAGGCCGCTCCCCTTGATGGTCAGCAGGG
>CAYGYF010000067.1:0-8216 GCA_964354065.1 uncultured Dehalococcoidia bacterium
AGGCCTCCACGCCGCTCGTGGCGACCTGAAGGTCGCCGCTACTTCAGGCCTCCATGACGTGGGGTGGAAGCCTGAAGGCTTCCGCTACTTGATGACCATCGGGGTGCAGCACAACGGTTGCCGTTGTCGCCTCACAGCCCCAGCTTGTCCAGCACGTTGCCCACGGACACAGCGTGGCGCTCGAAGCCCAGGGCCGGAGGCTCGATCCCCAGCGCCAGGCCGATGAGCTGGGTGAGGTGGAGGATCGGCATGTTGATCCGGGTATTCCGCTGCTCGTTGGCCTGGGGCTGGACGCCGTCCAGGTTCATGTGGCAGAGGGGGCAGGGGGTGACCAGGCAGTCGGCCCCCTTCTCCTTCGCCTCCAGAGTGTGGTTGGCCACCATGGCGGCGGAGTTCTCGTCGTTGACGCCCACCAGGGGATAGCCGCAGCAGAGGGTCTTGCCCCGGTAGTCCACCGCCTCGGCGCCCAGGGCGGCGATCACGCTTTCCAGGGCCTGGCGCCGCTCGGGATGCTCGGCGAACCCCAGGGCGTCTGACGGGCGCACGATGTAGCAGCCGTAGAAGGGGGCAACCAGCAGGCCGGTCAGCGGTTTGACGACGGCGCTCTTCAGCTTGTCCAGCCCGAAGTCCTCCACCAGCACCCACAGCAGGTGCTTGATCTCGACGCCGCCCCCGTACTTCATCCCCTGCTCGGCCAGCGTCTGGTTTATCTGAGCGAGGTAGGCCGGCTTGTCCTTGAGCCTCTTGTTGGCCTGGCTGAGGACGCCCTGGCAGGTGCTACAGATGGTCATCAGGGGGAGCTCCATAGCCTCCACCATGGCCAGGGTGCTGGCGTTAATGGTGTCGGCATAGAGGAGGTCCTTCCCCTGAAGGATGCCGGAGCCGGTGCAGGGGGCCAGGCTCAGGTCCTCCAGCTCGATGCCCAGCTTCTGGCACACGGCCACCGCTGAGATGCGCAGCTCGGGGGTGCCCTGACGGGGGACGCTACAGCCGGGCCAAAAGGCGAACTTCATTCCTGACCTCCCTGGCCTCGCCTCCACCAGAGGCGGATCGGCCTCTGGCTGATATCGGCGGGCAGGCTCTACAGCCAGCTACTCTCGCGCACCGTCTTCTCGAACTCCAGGGTATGGCGAGCACCCAGATTCTCCTCATAGCCCGCCTCGATGGCCTTGCGGCGGAGGGTCAGTATGTGCTCCAGAGGAGCGACGCCCTTGGGGCAGACCTCGACGCAGATGAGGCAGCGGGTGCAGTCCCAGATGCCCTCGGGGCGGCTGAGGGCCAGCAGGCGGTCGGCGTCGGCCCCGTCGCGGGGGTCGCCCACGAATCGATAAGCCTTGGCCAGCGCCGCCGGGCCAAGGAAGGTCTGGGCCGCCGGCTTGCCCAGGCCCAGCTCGGTCTCCAGGGTGGCGCAGTCGGAGAGGCAGGCGCCGCACATGATGCAACCCATGACGTCGGCCAGGTGGCGCATCACCTCGTGGGGCACCAGGTACTCCCGCTGCGGGGGCGGGCCCTTGGGCTGGAGCCAGGGCTCCACCGCCCGTACCTTGCCCCAGAAGGACTCCATGTCCGTCACCAGGTCCTTGATGACAGGCATGTTGCCCATGGGCTCCACCAGGACCTCCTCGCCGTTGGGGGCCATGGCCAGTATCTTGGTCTTGCAGGCCAGCCGTGCCTGGCCGTTGATGCGCATGGCGCAGGAGCCGCAAATGGCGCTGCGGCAGGAGCAGCGCAGGGCCAGGCTGCCGTCCACCTCATCGCGGATCTGGAGGAGGGTGTCGAGGACGGTGGCGTAGTAGGGAACCTCCAGGGCGTAGGACTGGTAGCGGGGGCCATCGTTCGATTCGGGGTCGAAGCGGCGGACCCTCAGCCTGGCCTCCATCAGTAGGTCCTCCTCTCCGGCTGCCAGCGGGTAATGTTCACCGGGGCGTATTCCAGCCTGGGGCCGTCGGGCGTCCAGAAGGCGAGGGTATGCTTGAGCCACTTCTCGTCGTCCCGCTGGGGGAAGTCGCGCCGAGAGTGGGCGCCGCGGCTCTCCTGGCGGGCCAGAGCGCCCGCCGCGATGGCCTCGGCGCAGTCCAGCATGTAGCCCAGCTCCAGATAGGCAGCGAGGTCGAAATTGAAGACGCGCCCCTTGTCCTGAAGCCCCAGGCTCCGATAGCGCCCCTTCAACTCCCGCACCTTGTCCACCGCCTGGGCCAGCTCCTCCCGGGTGCGGAAGATGCCCACCAGGCGGTTCATGGTGGTGCCCATCTCGTGGCGGAGCCTGGCAGTGGTATCCTGCTGGCGGGGGCGCTCCAGAACCGCCTTCAGCCCCTTCTCCTCGTCCGCCACCACGGCCTCCGAGACGTCGTGCGGGGCCACGCTCTGGCAGTACTGGGCGGCAGCCGCCCCCACTCGCCGCCCGAAGACCACCGTCTCCAGGAGGGAATTGCCCCCCAAGCGATTGGCCCCGTGAACGCTGACGCAGGCGCACTCGCCGGCAGCGAACAAGCCCCCCAGGGGAGTAGCGCCGTTGACATCGGTCTTGACGCCCCCCATCTGATAGTGCATCCCCGGCCGAACCTGGAGGGGCTGGTGGATGATATCAGTGTTAGCCAGGTCGAGGGCCAGCTCCCGGATCTGGGGCAGCCGCTCGTGGATCTTCTCCTCGCCTAGATGGCGCAGGTCCAGCAGCACGCAGCCGTCGACGCCCCGACCCTCGTCGATCTCCGTCTGCTCGGAGCGCGAGACCACATCGCGGGACGCCAGCTCCATCATCTTGGGAGCGTATTTCTCCATGAATCGCCCGCCCTGGGCGTTGAGGAGGTAGCCGCCCTCGCCGCGAGCGCCCTCGGTGATGAGCACGCCGCTTTCCTTCAGCGTAGTGGGGTGGTACTGGACGAACTCCATATCCATCAGAGGCGCGCCGGCCCGATAGGCCAGGCTCATGCCGTCGCCGGTGGAGATCAGGGAGTTGGTGGTGGGATGGTAGGCGCGCCCCAGGCCGCCGGTGGCCAGCACCACCGCCCTGGCGACGATGGCCTGGATCTGGCCGCTGCGCATCTCCAGGGCTATTGCCCCCCGGCAGGCGCCGTCCTCCACAACCAGGGATGTGACGAACCACTCCTCGTAGACCCGAACGCCGGCTTTCACTACCTGCTCCCAGATCACATGCAGGAGGGCCTGGCCGGTGATGTCGGTGACGTAGCAGGTGCGGGGGAAGCCGGCGCCGCCGAAGGGCCGCTGATGGATGCGGCCGTCCTCGCGGCGGCTGAACACAGTGCCCAGGTTCTCTAGCTCGATGATGTCGCCGGGCGCCTCCTGGCACAGGACCTCGATGGCATCCTGGTCGCCCAGGTAGTCGCTACCCTTGACGGTATCGAAGGCGTGCCTCTCCCAGGAGTCCTCCTCGTTCAGGGCAGCGTTGATCCCGCCCTGGGCGGCCGCCGTGTGGCTGCGCAGGGGGTGGACCTTGGACAGAAGGGCCACGTCAACGCCATTGCGGGAGGCCTCCAGGGCCGCCCGCATTCCCGCCAGACCAGCGCCGACTATGAGAACATCGTGCGATAGCACTTCGGTCACCTCCCGACCAGTCTAGGAGGATCCCTGTCGTGGTTCAATGGTGAAATCATACACTTTCCGCCGAGCCACCGCCCACAGGCCGATGATGCTCTTGGCGTCGCAGATCTCCCCCCGCTCGACCAGCCGCAGCGCCTCGGCCAGGGGCAGACGCACTACCTGGATGCTCTCGTCGGCGTCGGCCCGCAGCGGGCTGGGCTCGAGGTCGCTAGCCAGGAAGAGATGCATGTACTCGTCGCAGTAGCCGGGGGAGGCAAAGAAGCTGCCCAGGCGCTCCAGGCGGCCGGCCCGATAGCCCGTCTCCTCTTGAAGCTCCCGCTGCGCGGCTTCCTCCCCGCTCTCGCCGGGGTCGATGCCGCCGGCGGGAATCTCCAGCAGGGGCTTGCCGGCCGGCAGGCGATACTGGCGCACAAGAAGGACGCAGCCCTGCTCGTCCAGCGCGACGATGGCTACGACAGCGGCGTGCTCCACCACCTCGCGCATGACCGAGCGGCCGTCGGGGAGCTGCACGCGGTCGACCCTCAGGCTGACCACCTGTCCTTGGTAGATGCGACGGCTCTCCACCACCTGCTCCTGATCCGAGGGGTTGGCGGAGGCCTGCACTGGGCTTTGCCTCTACAGGGAAGAAGTAGCCTTGAGGTCGATGATGACCGCTATCTCATCGCAGCCGGGGAACTTGGGGCAGCGGAAGCACTCGCCCCAGACCTTGCGGGGCAAGGCCACCATGTCCGCCTGGTGAAAGCCCAGCTTCTCGAAGAAGCTAGGCCTCTGGGTGAGGGCGAAGACGGTGGCGATGCCCAGGCTGCGCGCCTCGTCCAGGCAGGCCTGCACCAAGAAGAAGCCCACGCCCTGCTCCTGCCACACCTCCTCCACGGCCAGCGAGCGGATCTCCGCCAGGTCGTCCCACATGATATGAAGGGCGGCACAGGCCACCAGACGCCCGTTGTCCCGCACTATGAAGAAGTCGCGCAGGTGCTCGTAGATCTCGGCCAGGGGGCGGGGGAGCATCTCCCCCAGGCCAGCAAAGTTGCTCACCAGGTCCTGGATCTGGGGGGCGTCGCCCATGGTGGCTTTCTCGATACGGAAGTGTTCGCTCATCGCAGCCTGGCTATCCCGGAAAGTCGCCTTCGTCCGCAGCCCTCATCGGTCGCAGGGGGTTGGTGGCGTCCAGCCAGCCCAGTCGTTGGCTCAGAGCCTCATAGTAGTCGAAAGGCGAGCTCAGGCGCAAGAAGCGGGCCACGTAGGGGCTGCGGACGACCCGCACGCTCTGGCCGATGGCCAGCTCCTTGTCTATCTGGCCGTCGATGCTGACCATGGCTGGCGGGTCGGCGACGAGCCGCATCTCCACCACCGCCGAACAGGGGAGTACCAGGGCGCGGGCAGCCACCAGATGGGGGGCCACCGGCACCACCAGTAGCTCCTGAGCCTCCGGGTAGAGGATCGGGCCACCCACCGACAGGGCGTAACCGCTGCTGCCAGTGGCCGTGGCCACAATGACCGCGTCGGTTCGATAGAGGGCCAGGCGCCTCCCGTCTACGGTCGTTTCCACGTATATGGGTCGGCCGGGCGCCCCTCGGCCCACCACCACATCGTTGAGAGCGTGATATGCCTCGCTTTCGCTGGCGGGAGAGTCGCCCGCGGGCAGGAGTTGGGCCTGGAGCATGGTGCGCTCCTCGATGCGAAATCCGCCCTCCAGGATCTGGGGTAGCTTGACTAGGGCCTCCTCCACCCCCAACTCGGCCAGAAACCCCAGGCGGCCCATGTTGATGCCTAGCAAGGGTACGCAATGGGGTATCACCGAGCGGGCGGCCCAGAGCATGGTGCCGTCGCCGCCCACGCAGACGAGGAGGTCGCTGCCCTCCATATTGCGGCGAGCGCCTTCATCGTCCCAGGCGGAGGTGAACCAGACCTCAGCTACCCGCGGCTCCAGAGCCACCTTCAGGTCCTGAGCGAAGGCGTGAGCCGCCGCCCATTGGGGGTGGAAGTAGATGCCCACCTTCTTCATGGCGCGCCCCTCGCCTTCGATCGCGCGGCCGACGGCGGCAGAAGGAGGAAGAAGAACTCTTGGTTGCCGGCTGGCCCCAACAGGGGAGAGGGGGTGAGGCCCAGGACGCGGAAGCCATGCTCGACCGCCCAGGCCAGGAAGCGCCCGATCAGGGTGGCGTGCAGCAGGGGGTCGCGGATAACCCCTCCCTTACCAACCTCGCGGCGGCGGGCCTGGAACTGGGGCTTGAACAGAGCGATGATCTTTCCTCCCGGCTTCAGCAGTCGGGCCACCGTCAGCAACACCTTCTCCAGCGAGATGAACGATACGTCCACGGTAGCCAGGTCTACCTTCTCCGGCAGTCCGCCACGGGCGGGTAGGTAGCGGACGTTCAGCCGCTCCATCGGCACCACCCGTGAGTCCTGGCGGAGGCGATAGTCTAGCTGGCCATATCCCACGTCCACAGCGTAGACCCGCCGCGCGCCGTGCTGGAGGAGGCAGTCGGTGAAGCCGCCGGTGGAAGCGCCAACGTCCACGGCCACCACGTCCCGCCCGTCGATGGCGAACTGTCGCAGGGCGTGCTCCAGCTTTTCGCCCCCCCGGCTCACGTAGGGAGCCTTGACCAGGAGGTGGAGCTCAGCCGCCTCGTCGATGAGAGTGCCCGGCTTGGCCACCACCCTGTCGCCAATCAATACGCCGCCAGCCAAGACCGCTACTCGCGCTTTCTCCCGGCTCTCGGCCAGGCCTCTTTCCACCAATAGCGAATCCACCCGACGCTTACCCATGGAATGCAATTCAGCATAGGCAGGGGAAAAGAGGAAAGTCAAGGCGAGGAGTATGACACGATTGGATTTGAGCCAGTCACAGGTTCGGCGATAGAGGAATAGCTAGCCAGAGGCCCCGGCTCAGGCCGTCTCGCCGCGGGCTTCCTCGCCGAATAGGTCTATCACCTGCCCGCCAGCGGTAAGGACGATAGCCCTGCGCCGTCCCCGAATGACTTCGGCGTCCACCACGCACTTCTTGATGTCGGGGTGCGAAGGGATCTCGTACATCACGTCCAGGAGCGTGTCCTCGACCACCGTGCGCAGGCTGCGGGCGCCCATCTTATGGCGCAACGCCTCCTCGGCCGCCGCCTCCAGGGCGTCTTCGGTGAACACCAGCTCCACGCCGTCCAGGGAGAAGAAGCGCTGAAACTGCTTGACCAGGGCGTTCTTGGGCTCGGTGAGGATGGCGATCATGGCCTGCTTATCCAGCGATTGCAGGGGGACGATCATCGGCATGCGGCCCACGAACTCGGGGATGAGGCCGTACTGGAGCAGGTCATCATGGGTGACCTCAGCCAGGAGCTCATCGCTGGCCTTGAGGTCTTGTCCATGGTCGCCGGCCCGGAAGCCCAGGGAGCGCTTGTTTGTGCCTAGCCGCTGGTCGACCACGTGGTCCAGTCCCTGGAAGGCCCCACCGCAGATGAAGAGGATGTTGGTGGTGTTGATCTGGATGAAGTCCTGGTGAGGATGCTTGCGACCGCCCTGGGGCGGCACGTTGGCCACACACCCCTCGATTATCTTCAATAGCGCCTGCTGAACCCCCTCGCCGGATACGTCGCGGGTGATCGAGGGGTTGTCGCCGCTCTTGCGGGCGATCTTGTCGATCTCATCGATGTAGATGATGCCCCGTTCGGCCCGGGCGATGTCGTAGTCGGCGGCCTGGATAACACGCAGGAGGATGTTCTCCACGTCCTCACCCACGTAGCCGGCCTCCGTGAGGGCGGTGGCATCGGCGATGGTGAAGGGTACATCGAGAACCTTGGCCAGGGTGCGAGCCAGCAGGGTCTTGCCACAGCCGGTGGGCCCCAGAAGCAGGATGTTGCTCTTCTCCAGCTCGACGTCGGCGGGCTGGGTGCCGGCGTCGACGCGCTTATAGTGGTTGTACACGGCCACCGACAGCACCTTCTTGGCCTGCTCCTGGCCTACCACGTACTCGCTGAGCTGCTTGTAGATCGCCCTGGGGGGTGGGATGCGTTGGAGGGGGGTCTTAGTGGGAATGGGGGTGGCCGTTTCCTCTTCCAGGATCTCGCGGCAGAGCTCCACGCACTCGTCGCATATGTAGACGGAAGCAGGACCAGCGATCAGGCGGCGAACCTGATCCTGGTTCTTGCCACAGAAGGAGCAGTGATACTGCTGCTGCCGGCCTGCGCGAGAGCTGGGCATGAGTCTCTACCGTCCGTGAAAGACAACCATCTCTAGTATATTATGACGCTTGTAGACCGAAAGATAACACAGGCTGCCGATGGAAAACAGAAGAAATATTGTCCCCCAGACCAAAAGGCCTAAAGGAATTTCTGCCTACCGGGGCCTGACTAGGGCCGCAGGAGAATCTCGTCCAAGATGCCGTACTCCTTGGCGGACTCGGCGTCCATAAAGAAGTTGCGGTCGGAGTCGCGGGCGATGCGCTCCTGCTCCTGTCCGGTATGCTTGGCCAGGATGTCGCGGATGAGCTGCTGGTTGCGCAGGATCTCCCTGGCGTAGATCTCGATGTCGGCGGCCTCGCCGCTCGCCCCGCCTCGGGCCTGATGGATGTGCACCGTCGAGTGGGGCAGAGCGTATCGCTTCCCCTTGGTGCCAGCCGCCAGCAGTACGGTGGCCATGCTGGCGCACATCCCCACACAGATGGTGGC
>CAYGYF010000068.1:0-8100 GCA_964354065.1 uncultured Dehalococcoidia bacterium
GCCGCGAGGCTCGAGTCGAGGGCCACCTTGACGATGGTTCCCTCTTCGATGGTCAAGGTGATCCCCTCCGGAACCGTCAGCCCGCTCACCACCCACACACAGTCTGGTGTGAATGTAGTGTCTGCAGAAAGCGACCCCGATACAAAGCATGTCGCCTGGCTTCCGGCGCTTCGGACTCCGAGCAGAGCGCTCAGAACGATGGCAGCCGACATGAGTATCCCGAGCGAGAATAGGAGCTTCTTCTTCATGGCCGCGTCTCCTCGCTACGCTTCGCTTGCTGATAGGATTGGAAGCCCTCGACCTCCACTCCAATGCGATGGCCGAGTCGCCTCGAGCCTTTCATAAGTGACAGTGACTCCCGACTCTCTCGTCGCTATCCGCTGCCGCACTCCGGCTTGCCCTGGGCGAACAGGCCTGCTGTCCACTGCTTCCCCATGAACGGGCAGGCCAGGCAACGGCTACGGCCCTCCCCCTTACCCTACCCGCAGCTCTCGAACAGCTTTCCGATGTACCTCGTCATGTCGCCGATGAGGATCATGCCGTTCGCGTCCAGGTCCAGGCGGCAATCCCCACCGCCCGGGCAGGTCACCGCGGTGAACAGCTTTCCGATGTACCTCGTCATGTCGCCGATGAGGATCGTGCCGTCGTTGTTCTGGTCCAGCGGCCACGCCGGGTCGCTGGTGTTGTCCGGGCAAGCGTCCAGCGGGTCGGTGGTCACGTATACCTCAACGTAGTCACCGAACCCGTCGCCATCCGTGTCGGATTTCAAGGGATCCGTGAAGTAGGTGGTGGCCTCAGCCCCGTCACTCAGACCGTCCCCGTCGGAGTCCTCGGCTCCGTCGAGGATGCCGTCTCCGTCCGTATCGGGGTTAAGGGGATCGGTGCCGACGTAGGGTTCAGCCTGGTCAATTAGACCGTCGTTGTCGTCGTCGGGGTCGCAGACATCGCCCAGGCCATCGCCGTCGGTATCGGTCTGATCCGGGTTGTAGACGGCTGGGCAATCGTCGGCGTTGCCCAACACGAGGTCGTTGTCGACGTCGCACTCGGGGGTGATGACCGTGACCGCCACACCGTTGGTGGGCGTGGTCTCCGGGATGCTGGGGAAGTAGACCGTGGCGAAGTTGATGACCTCCGCCCCGCAAGAGGCGTCTCCGCGCACGTTGGCCGTCAAGTGGCGCTGGCCCTTCTCCCCCGGCCCGACCTCGCCGATGAACCAGGAGATGGTCCTGGTGGCCGGGTCGTAGGTGCCGCCCTCCTCCGGCGGCAGCACCAGCGTTGAGGCGTCCAAGTCCGCATCCAGGGTATCGGTGATGTAAACGCCGAAGGCGATGCCCTCCCCCTCGTTCTCGAAGTCGACCCTGAAGTTCAGCGTGCCGCCGGGAGCAACGAAATCGGCCGGCGATACGTACTTGGCGTTCGGGTCGTTGGCCGTGATGACCTCGCTTTGGTTTGAGTCCCGGTTGGGGAATAGAGGCTCCGGCTCACATTGGCCACCCACGCAGGGCGTGCAGTCGGGGCCGTTCCGGCACTCCCCAACCGTTGTCTCCCACTGGCAGTCAGAATTGCAGACTCTGCGGATGGACACGGGGCAGGACGTGGAGCCAATGGAGTTTAGGCACCCGCTCTCTGAGTCGCCGGGCTGGCACAGGTACTTCTGCCTAAACTCTTCGTGTTCGCAACCATAGATGCACCTCAGTGATTCATAGCCGATGCGAGCTTGGAACATATACCACGCCGCCCCGGGAATCAGTCCCAGCACACTGATCGTGCAGCGGTAACAGAACTCTGCGCCTTGTCCCTCGATGCACTTCGCGCAGTTGATCCCCGCGAGGATCTGGCCGATTCCCGGCACCAGCCCTAGGAAAACAGGGGGGATCTCCCTCCACAGGCAGTTCCACATGCAGGCGGCTTTTGTGCAGCTGTGTGGTTGAGCCCAGCCGCCCCACTGGTGCGTTGAGCCATCAGTGAGGTCACGGGATATCCCTCCCTCCCTGTCGAAGAGAGAAACGGTCGTCTCTGTGTACTTGAGCAGCACGGAAGAAGATGCGCCTTGTTCGTCGGAAAACCGGCTCACGAAGACAACTTCGCCGGAAGAGGCTGAAATCATCATCGCGTAGATGATGGTCGACCTGTCGGTCAGTCGCGCTCTCACAGTAACATCTGTGTACTGGAGGCCTAGCTCACCCGCGTAGTCGTACATGTCCTTGAAACTAGGATCGGACAACACAAGACCAAATTCCTCGGGCGTCAGGAGTTCTTCCGAAGCGAGATATACGGGGACGTAGCCGAGATATTCCGAGATGTTGCAGACCGCCGTTATCCCAGTCCGATGGGTGTCTACCTCCTCACTGGTTGTGCCGATCGATACGACATTCGTCAGGAGGCTGTGTCCAGGTAGGGCCCATCGAACCATGACCCTCACGCTCACGGAGCCCTTGCTTCCAGCGGCAAGAGTTCCAAGCTTCCAAATCGCTTCATGTGAATCAGCTTTGTAGATCCCTCCGCCTGTGCTGGAGATGTACTCGACGTCGTAGGGAAGGTGATCAACCACTACCACATCCCTAGCGTGCCCCAGCCCGACGTTCTTGTATTCGATGGCAAGAGTAATCGTTTCGCCAGGGCTCACCCTTCCAGGTCCTAAAGCTTCCACCTCCAGGTCCGCCATGGGCGGCAGTCCGGCGTCAACCCTCGCTACCCCGCCCGTGAGCTTCGGCGGCGATGCGCCTTCGTCTAGGAAACCTGCGACGGCGCCCGTCAGGGGGCTCAGAAAGATGCCCCGTACCTCCACTGCGCCTGAGGTCGGAGCTTTCTCGTATGCCCAGCCGTCGCCGGACCCCAGGGCCGAACTGTAGGAGACTGTCGAGAAGCCCTCGCCGTTGTGAGGATTGGCTGGATCCTCGATGCGCACGCGGGTAAGGGTGGCACTGAGGGGGCCGGTGTAGGCGCCCTCGGCGCTGCCCGACATGCCGGCCTGGCGGACCCGTAGGGCTGTGGCCGGGAATTGGGTCGAAGTCAGGCCAGTCAGCGTTCCGCTCAGCTCCACCGTCGCCGTAATGGGATCGGTGCCGACGTGGGTCAGGCGCCAGAGGTCGTGGTACTGGTCGAAGGTCCCGCTACCGGGGACGGACTCGGTGAGGAAGCCTTCGGTGATGGCGGCGATGTTCCCATACACGACGCCTTTCAGGTTGATCTTCCGCCCAACCGGGTCGAAGAAGGAGACGGCCCGCCAATGGCCGTCCAAGGAAGTGTCGCCAAACGTTGCTAGCAGCTCACCCTTGGCGAACCCCTTGCCGGCGAATAAGCCCGTCTCGATGGTGACCCTCTGGTAGCCGGTGAAGTCCACCTCGCCGCTGAGATCGCCGCTAACCGGAACGTCTTGGAGGAGGGCGTGAGAAGCCGAAAGAGTTTCGGTCAAGGAGGACTCGGTGGAGGAGGTCTGGAGCAGATCGAAGCGGGTGGCCGTTCCGTCGCTGACTTCAGGGACGACGACCGAAACGCTCGGGAGCAAGACCCCATTGAGGACGCTAATCAGTGTCGTGGAGGACGGGGGAGGCAGGGTTAGGCCTGACGGTTCCTGGGTGACACTGGTAGGAAGCAGCACGCCGCCGACGACAGGGGGCACGCCGCCAGAGGACGGAGTCAAACTCTGGCCGGTCGGAGTTCGAGTGTCGCTGGTTGGGCGCAGCACGGCGTTGATGACCGGCGCTGGCGAGGTGGATGAGCGCGTCAAGGAGGCGGTGGAAGGCGTCTGGGTCTGGCTGCTGGGGGCCAGGACGCCGTTCAGCACCGGCGTCGCCGGCGCGGACGACTTCAACCGGCTCTCCCCCGTCGGCGTCACTGTGCTGGAAGTGACGGATCCCTCGGACGATAGGCCTGCCTGGGTGAATGAGGACGGCGCGATGGTCTCCGTGGAGCTGCTGGCTGGCACACCGGCCAGCGAAGGGCTTGCCACAGATGAGGAGGGGAAGGCATCGTCTACGGAAGCAGTGGCCGGCGCGCCGCTGAACGCGGGGCTGGTGCTCAGAGAAGAGGGGGACGCCAATTGGGAGCCACTCTCGGCCGGGACGCCAGAAAACAGTGGAGGAGCGCTTAGTGACGAGGGGTCTTGGGTCTGAGATGAGGCCGCTGCCGGCGCGCCCAAGACGAGACCGCTGGTAGTGAAAGTGGAGCGGCTGACAAACCCGAATGAGGTGGCGGCCGTTTGCTGCTCTGGAGTGACCACCGTGTGCCGGGGGAAAACGGCAGCCCAGCCGAGGCCTATGGCGATGAAGCCGAGCACGCCCCCTACAACAGCGGGCACCAGCAACCACAGGACGGGCGTCCTTCTGACTTGCCGCAGCCTACCCATCAGAGATACCTGCTCTTTACGCTATCCCCTGCTCATCTCGGGGCCCGGCACGAACCCTGGGCCATCCCCCCACGGTCTTGGCTCACCCCGCAGGTGCTACCGCCTGGCGCGCTACGGCTGGAATCTGTCTAGCCGTACGGCGCCGACGTACACGTAGTGGATCCACATGGCGCCGCTGCCGTCCCGGAGGATCTGGTCTGGACACTCGTTCACGCCACCACCCATTGCCCATCTGGTGAACACGGGAGGGCTGGGCTCCGGGTCCAGCCTGTCGATATACCAGGAATAGGGAGAGCCCTGGCCGCAGCCAGTAAAAATGCCCCACTCGGTGAACCATACCATCCCGCCGCCATCCACCAGCACCCCGGTAGGGCCGAGGCAGGCGCCCGGCGGGCAGGCCCACCGGGTCATGTTATTGGTGGCCGGGGTCAGTCGCACTACCTCGCCACCAGTCACGGTGCCGCCGCTGTGCACCCACACCGTGAACCATGCATTGCCAGCGCCGTCCACGAATATCGTCTGCGCTGCGTTGCTGATCATTGTGCCAGGCGCCGTCCATTGGGTCAGGGAGTTCGTGACCGGGTCCAGCACGCCCACCTTCATGGCATCGGGGCGCACATGCCAGACCTTCCCCTGAGAGTCCACGTGGATGGCGGTGGGTTTCGAGGCCAGGGTCCAGCTGCTGATTGTATTGGTGTCAGGGTCCAGCTTGCACAGGGCGGAGCCGCAGTTGAACCAGACATCGTTGCTCAGGGTATCCAGGGCCACGGCGTAGCCGCTTTCCGTGACCGGCCAGCCGGTGATATTGCCGGTGGCCGGATCGAGGCGGTCGATCCGGTAGCCCCCGACGGTGTTGGCGGTGAACCAGACCGTCCCGCCGGAGTCCACCACAGCTCCCAGTGAGTCACCCAGCGCATAAGCATGGGTGTAGGTCGTGACCTGATCGTTGACCGGGTCCAGCCTGTACATCCGGTTCTGGAAGCCGCTTCCGTAGGCATTGGTCGCCCACACCATCCCCGAGGACGGATCCAGAGCTATGGTTTCTGGATGCTGTGGCAGCGTCCACCTGGTGATGGTCGCGTCCTGCGCCAGGATGGGCGTGGCCACGGCGCCAGCGACCACAAGGACAAAGGCCAGTGCCCCCCAGCGCCAGCCCGGCAAGCCGAAGCTCAAGATCTTTCTCATCCGCATGGCTCCCTCCTCCGGCGAGCCCTTTTCCCGCCTATGGTTTCACTCGTCTTAGCCCTGCCCTCGCCGCCGCCACCAGCGCCGCCACCAGCAGAAACGCCCCGACGCCGATGCCAGCGCCGATGAGCGCGCCTCGCACGCCGGAAAACGGGTTGAAAGAGCCGCCGCTGTCGGCCCCCCTAGCAGTCGCAGAACTGACGGTTCTCTCTGCCATCGCCCCCTCCGGCGTCACGACGTCGCTGCGAGGGACGACGGTGCTCACGACCGGCGTGACGCCGGTAGCCGCTGGCGTGGGCGGAGTGATGACGGGCGTAGCTGTCGGTGTCTGAAAGAGATCAGCGGTATCTACGTCGACTGGCGGGAAAGGCAGCCGATTGCTAAGCGCATAGCTAGTCAGAGTGGCACCAAAGCTAAGCACGGCGGCCGCGAGGACTGATAGAATCACCTGAGTCAACGCACCCCTCCCCAGGCGCGCTAATAATACTCGTCGGGGGGCAGCTTGTCAAGAGAAACATTGCTTACCACCCTTTCCCCCTGCCTTCTCCCCCTTCGCCCTCGAACAGCGCCTGCCTCATCGGGCCGGCGTTGGGCGGCGTGGTGATTGCGGTGGTCGGGGTTGCCGCGACGTTTTCAATCAACGGCGTCAGCTTCATCGCCGTCATCATCGGGCTGCTGCTGATGAAGCCGGGCGTCTTGTATTCCGCGCCGCGAAGCGGAAGCAGCCATGTCCTGGGGCAACTTGCCGAAGGGCTCCACGACTCGCTGCGGACCCCCGCCATCCTGTTCATCCTGATCCTGATGGCGGCCTTCAGCACCTTCGGGTACAACTTTACGGTCGTCTTGCCGCTGCTGGCGCGAAGTGTCCTCCACGTCGGCTCCATCGGCTTCGGTACGATGACCTCAGCGATGGGCGTCGGTTCGCTGGTGGCGGCGCTCGCCTATCTGGCCGCCCAGCGCGCTGCTGGCCGGGCCGACATCCCAGCCCAGACTCGGGGCGCCGCAGGCGCGGACACGGCTGAGGAAGCCCCGTGACGATGCACCGGATGCACCAAGGCAGTGAGAGGCGATGAGGATTAGGCGCGTGGCGAGGTCGTTGTGGCGCTGCCGCTCGACCTCAACAGCGAATCGGGGGATGGGCGCGCAGGCGATACGCATGGCGCAACCTCAGCGCACCATTTATCTATTGCCAAGCAGAGTATAGCAAGCTGGCGGTATCACGCCATGCTGGAAGGTGCCGTCTGGGCATGCACAATCGGCACATAGTGTCTTACGGGTCTTGGCGCAGCCAATGGTGCCTGAACTGCTCAACCCGCTCCTCATCGGGCTCGGGGAGTTCGGCCTCGACATCCACGAAGTCCAGCAGGGGGTGGAGCTCGACGAGGTCCTGGTGGGTCTTGTCGAGGACTTCCCGCACCGGGGGCAGGAGGGGGTCCTCGCCGTCGAACTCCTCCGCCACCTCGGCCAGCACCGTTTCCGTGGCCCGCAGTTCCTGCCAGCACCAGGGCACGCCTTCCCGCAGGCTTTCCCTGAGGGCGGCCATAGCCTCGTCCCAGCGCTCCTGGCGCTCCGTGACCTGGTGTCCGAGCTTCTCTTCCAGGAACTCCAGGAGGGGGCTGGTGGGCGACCTGGAGACGGCCTCGTGGGCGCGGAGGCGCTCCTTCTTCAGCCACTCCACCCGCTCCGCCTGGTCATCGGGCAGCACGTCGTAGCCCTTGCCCCACTCGGGGAATAGAGGCACCGGCTCACCGAGCCAGTCGTAGAAGGAGCCGTTGTTCACCAGGAGTCGGCGCCCGCTGCGCCTGCCGGCCAGGGTGCCTTCTTCGACTAGGCGCGTCAGTTCCCGCTTCTTCTCCGCGAGCAGCCGGTTCCAGGCCTTCTGCTTGACGAGCGGCCCATCATCGGGGTCGTCCGCGGGCTCCATGTCCGCCTCGGTCCAGCCTTCGTAGCTCTCCACCAGTACCTGGGCCAGCTCCTTGACCGGCACCATCTCGGCCCGGGCGTTCTCCGTGAGCCGCCTGTGCTCGCTCTCGGTGATGGGCTCGTTGGTGTGAAGGATGATGTAGGTGGCGAGGTCCCAGACGCGGATTCCCCAGAGCTGGAGCGAGGCGAGCCAGGCGTGCTTCAAGCCCAGCTGGCCAACGATCAGGTTAAGCACCGCGATGTATTTCCCCACGTCCTGGTTGGCGGCGTTCATAAGGTGGATGTAGCGGTTGAACTCGTGCGTCTGACTCGACGGCATGGTCAGCCGCACCTGCAGGTCTTCGTCCCGCTCCTCCTTCCAGGCGCGGAGCACGAGGAGCGCCCTCTCCTTGGCCGTCAGGGCGGGGTAGAGCTTGTCGAGGCGCCCGGTCCCGCTCATCGCCTCGCAGCCACCTTCTGAAGCCGGGGGGCCACAAGCCGCTCCAGGGCCTCCAGCCGCTGTTCCAGTTCCCCAACCTCGAGGGCCTTGAGGGCCACCTGGGCCAGGTAGGCCAGGGTGCGGGAGCGGGCGACGGAGTTCTCCAGCGACAGAGTGTCAAGGGCGGCGATCTCCAGCAGTCTCCGAACCTGCCCGACATCCGCCA
>CAYGYF010000069.1:0-8015 GCA_964354065.1 uncultured Dehalococcoidia bacterium
CGGCCCGCCCCTGCATCAGGAAGGCGCTGTTGATGAACGTCTCGTAGTCCATGTGCAGGATCTCTTCGATGCGGCGTTCCGTCTCCCGCAGCGTGTTGCCGCTGATCACCCGCCAGACACGCTCCTCTGCAGCCTGCCCTGAGCCTGCCGAAGGGCCGTCCCCACCCGCCACGAACAGGTCCAGGGCCGACTGCCCCGGTCGATTCAGGCCACCGCGCTTGCGCTTGCGGATCACCCGGTAGCGGCTCTGGTCTACCAGGAACTCGAACTCCACCTCCGCCTCCGTCTGACCCATGTGCACCAGCTCGTCCTCGGTGCGGGCGCGGGCCTTCCCCCACAGGGCCCAGGTGATGGCGTCCAGGATCGCCGACTTGCCGTGGCCGTTGTCCCCCGCCAGACAGGCCACATGGATGCCGCTGAAGTCCAGGGCAGGCAGGTTGTCCCGATAACAGAGGAAATTGCGCATGCTCAGCTTGGCCGGAATCATCTTCCAACCTCTAGCCGATGGTTACCGGCTTGCCGTCCCCCGGAGGGAGGACCTCGATGCCGGAGCCCGCAAGCTCGTCAGCAAAGTAGCGGTGGCCCTCTTCCGTGGTATGTATGGGCTGAAGCGTCTTCGGATTTATCTCCTTCACGGCCTCGATGAGTTCGGCTCCGCTCGCATGACCCGATGCATGCAGGCCTCGCTCCTCTGGCGGCGGCTTGCCTTCCCACTCCCGGCGCGGCACTCCCACCCCGCGCATCTGGAAGTGGGCCAGCCAGTTCTGAAGCCGATCCACATCCATCTGGCGCTCTTCGTCGAAGGCCTCGCTGGAGGAGTAGAGGTATATGCCGCCCGCGGGGGCAATGCTTGGCAGCTCATCCAGGTCGAAAAAGCTGAAACACAGAATGAACTCGCCGGGTGACTCCCGAACGTCCTCTGCTTTCACCAGCCTGGCCTGGTACCTGTTCAGGAGTTGGCGTTCCCACGGGCTCAGGCTGCCCTTCAGATCCTGGTACAGCCTCAGCAAGTCATGGGATGAAAGATTCGGAATGTCATCGCTCAGAAGGCTCAAGGTCTCCAGCAGATAGGCATCCTTGCTGAGGATGACCAGCTTCCGCCCGCTGTCCGCAGCGATCTGGAGGAAGGTCTGGAGTCTCTCGATATCCCGCGCGGCGAAGTCAGCGATCACAAGCTTCCCCTTCGCGCTCCTGACGTAGCCCCTTGCCTTTTCCAGAACCTCATCCTCAGCGGCCGATCGCTCAGTTGCGCCAGCATACGTCCCCTCGCACAGCAGTAGCTGCGGCTTGAGCGCCCGGCTCTCGCTGACAAACCGAGCCGTCGTTTCCCGGCGAGCGCCGTGTCTGCGCAGGTCGCCCGTGTATACTACCGGCCCTGCCGACGTTTCCACAGCCCAGGCGCAGGCGCCATAGATCGAATGGTCCACCGGAAAGTGTCTCACCCGCAGGGAGCCGACCCTGCCCTCCCTGAACTTCAGCGTGCCCGGCTCCAATGCCTTGGCGGAGGGTGAGCATCTCCAGAATTGTTCGGCTTCGGGGCGGAGTGCGTCGCTGTCGACAAAGACGAAAGGTCTTTGCTGATAGTCGCTGGCTCTTTCCGTTTCTAGGTAGTTGGCCAAGAGCGGGTCCTTCTCTTTTGGTCTCCTGGGGTTGCAGTAACAGACCTCTCTCTCCAGATCGGATTTGCCGCTGTCCTGCCCTGCCTTGGCGATGAAGGCTGTCATTGCCGTGCAGTAGACAGGAATATCCTCTCGCAAGAAGGAGATGTATCCGGAATGGTCGAGGTGTGCATGAGACAGGAGAACAGCGTCTAGGGACAGCTCGCGGTACCACGCTTCTTGACGGTATCGAGCCAACAGGTTGGCCGGATGGAGGAGGTCTGTCCTGTATATCCCTTGCAGCGGCGGGATGAGCCGCATTTCCAGCAAGTCCAGAAGGCCAGCGCCTGCGCGAGGCGACAGGAATTCTTCGTAGTACTTCCCGCGCTCATCGAAAGACATGCCGAAGTCGAAGAACAGGCGGGTGTCGCCGTCCTCCAGCAGGATCTTGTTGCCGCCTATCGTGCGCGCGCCTCCGTAGACCGTGATGGTGACCATGCGACTATCTGGCCTCCTCCTCCCCCTCCACCAGCGACCGCGCGTACCGCAGCAGCACCTCCCGCCGCTCCGCTGCCATCTTCCGATCCTCGAAGTACAGCCCCAGCGCCTCCAGCGGCCCCAACGCCTCCACTCGCACCTCCGGCGGCAGCCGACCGCTCCTCGCCTCCTCCACCAGCTCGCTCTTGATGTAGGCCACGAAATGCGCCTCCCTGAAGGCCTGCCGCACCTCCGCCAGCCGCAGCAGCGCCTGCTGCTGGCGCGACACCCGGATGATCACCCGCACGATGGCATCCTCCGCCTGCGCCCGCTCGATAGCCGCTACCACCTCTGCCGTCGGGTCCTCCTGCCGCGGCCGCACCTCCACCGTCACGAATCGCCGCGCCCACACTGGGTGGAACTCCGGCTCCCCCACCACCCGCTGCCCCCGCGGCCGCGCCGGGTCGAGGGTCACGCTGTAGAACCCCTTCTCCTCCTTCTCCTCCCCGAAGTCCACCCTCTGTAGGCTCCCTGGATACACGATCGGCGTGGCGTGGTCCAGGATCTGCGCTACGTGGTGATGCCCCAGGGCCACGTAGTCGAACAGCTCCGGCCGCAGGCTGCTCTTCATCAGCTCCGGATAGCGCCCCACCGTCATCCCCTCCTCCGAGCCCATCCGCACCAGCGACCCGCTCATCGCCACGTGTCCGGCCAGGATCGCTGGCAGATTCGGGTCCAGGGCCTCCGCGCTCTCCCTGATAAAGCCCGTCATGTGCTCTTCCAGCGTCTGCACCAGGGCGTCCACCGGCAGGCTCTTGTACTCCTCCCGCGCCAGGAAGCGGCCCGGCGTCAGCCAGGGCAGGGCCACCACCTGCACCGGCCCGCCCCTCGTCGTCACCACGAACGTCCCCGGCCTCGCCGCCACATACACCGAACCCAGCCCCTGGTTCTTGGTTCTAGGTTGTTTGTTCCTTGTTCTCTGTTCTCTGTTCTCGCTCTGCCCCAGCAGCGTGTGGAAGATCTCCAGCGTCGTCGCCCGCGACACCGCCCCCGGCAGGTCGTGGTTCCCCACCAGCAGGAACACCGGGATGCCCGCGTCCACCAGCCGCCGGATGCGCCGCGCGAACTCCCGCTGATGCGTCTGGCTGGGCTCGCGGCTGCGGTAGGCGTCGCCGCAGAACAGCACCAGGTCTACCCCCTCTTCCCCCTTCCCCCTTCCCTCTTCCTTCCCGCCAATAGCGAACTCGACCAGCTCATCGAGGGCGCGCAGGCAGTCCAGGAGGCGAGTGGAGAGGCCGGTGGCCGGGTCCGGCCGCCCGTACGTCTCCACCCCCAGGTGCAGGTCAGCGAAGTGCAGGATGCGGATCATGGCTGCCATGTCGGCTGTAGACTATGCGTTCTGGCAGGGTGCGGTCAAGCGACCAAATTGACTCACAACACTATCGGACAACGGATTCGGGAAGGGATAACGGATGGGGGGTGAAAGGGCGCGGCCGCGCGAGGCGATAGAGGACAGCCAGGAAGGCCAGGCGGGCCTCGTGCGGAGACAGGCCGAGGGCGTGGGGCGCCGGTCTGCGAGCGCACGTTCACGGGCGGCCGCTACCGCTCGCACCAGAACTCAATGCTGGCCGCCCAAAGTGACAGGTTGGAATCGTATTGGGCTTGTTCGGCTTGACGAAGCCGCTCTTCCGTCATGTCGGACCGGTAGTAACGCGTATTGGCAACGCCGGCCGCGACGGAACGCTCCCGGTACGCGGGGTCTTCGAGCAACTGCCGGTACAACCTGGCCTCCTGGCATTTGCCCGCCGGTGTGAGTTCCGAGACCGGCTCGTCACCGGCGATCCAGGGAGCGCCGAACGCGGGCCAGATGGCGAAGACTGCTGCCACGACCAGCAGTCCGGTCACACAAGCGAGTGCTAGCTTCATGGGGCATGCCTCCTTGGTCTAGTGTAGTCCGGCCAAGGGTGACCCTTCGCCCGCGCAGCAGGCGGGCGTCGTGCCGAGGAACGGTCAGTCGGTGGGCCTAGTCTACAGCCCAAGGACTTCGAGCACATCACTGAGCAGCAGGTAAGTGTACACAACGCATCGCTTGGCGTGGCGCCTGTCTGACTCCCCGGGCAGATGGCGATGCTTATGAATAAACTGCTGCAGAGGGCCGAACCACCCGGCTACATACTGCTCAAGCGCTTCTAACAATTCAGCTTCTGTTTCTGAAGACGCCCTGGCCTTCAAGATACGGCGAAGACGATCTCTCGTTCTGTCCTTCGCCGGCCGCTCTTCAGCGATGCCTTCCCAAAGAACGTCTAGATCAAGAAAGTCCCAAATTACCTGCTCGCACGCTTGGGCAATCTCGCCTACTTCGTGCTCGCTGAGCTCCCTTGCTTCTGCAATGCGCAGGGACTGCCTACGAAGGGACTCAACGAGTTCCGGCTTGTACTTGTTTAGGGTGCTCTCGACTTTGGCGACTGTCTCTTCCACTAGGAACCCAGGCGCATTGCGTTCCACGATCAGTCGATCGGCTGCTAGTAAGCCAGCGTCGGTCGCACGAAGGGTGCGATTGCCCCTTTCATCGCCCATGGCCCAATGCTCCACTAAGTGCTCCCGCCGCAGGCGCTCCAGCACATAATCCATCTCTTTAGGGTCGATGTCCTCTAGAAGGCAAATCCCCAGGTCGTCAAAAAATACATGGCCGTAGCTATGAGGGCCAAGCCTAATGACCCGTTCCAGGGCGACGAGTACGACTCGCTGTATATACTCCCTGCTGCGTCGCGCATAGCTATCCTCTTCTGGAACCGCAAGCCTGGCTCCGTTCAGATCGCGCAGGCGATCCAGCAGAATCGCGCCTCGCGCGCGATGGAAGGCGCGCTTCACCAGCAGATTCGTCGCTTCTGCTCTGTCGGCGGGCCACTCCGCCAACCCAAGTAGCACATCGTCAAGACGTTCTTCAAAACGGCAGACCAATTGCTGCCGCGGATCTGTCACTTTCACATGGGCTACCAGAAAGAGAACATCATATCCTCCTAACACTAGGATCCGGTACCCAAGGTATTCTTCGTCCTTCCGCGAAATTAACGTCATGCCAGAGCCCTCAGTCCCCCGCCGCCACCTTCTCCCCCTCGCGCTGCTTTGCCAGCACGTCGCGCAGGTATTGGCCGGTGAAGCTGAGCTTCTCAGAACTTGGGTAGAAGATCTTTGTCATTCGCTCCTCCCTCTCCCCCCCTTCCTCCTTCCTCCCTCCTCCTCTCCCGAACACCTATTCTACCACCGCCGTCAAGCCGCCTCCAGCCGCTCTCGTAGCGCCGCGACCAGGCCGGCGATGGGCACCCGCACCTGCTCCATGCTGTCCCGCTCCCGGATGGTCACCGCCTCGTCCTCCAGCGTATCGAAGTCGATCGTCACACACAGCGGCGTCCCCACCTCATCCTGCCGCCGGTAGCGCCGCCCGATGCTCTGAGCGTCGTCGTACTGGCTCATCCAGTGCTTGCGCACCAGCGCCCACACCTCCCGCGCCGGCGGCACCAGCTTCTCGTGCCGGCTCAGGGGCAGCACCGCCACCTTGGTGGGCGCCAGCTCCGGCTTCAGCCGCAGGATCACCCGCGTCTCGCCCCGCACCTCCTCCTCGTCGTAGGCGTCCATCAGGAACGCCATCAGCAGCCGGTCCACCCCTGCCGACGGCTCGATGACGTACGGCACCACGTGCTCCCCCGTCTCCTCGTCGAAGTACTCCAGCTCCCGCCCGCTGTACTCCGCGTGCCGGCGCAGGTCGAAGTCCGTCCGATTGGCGATCCCCTCCAGCTCCGACCAGCCCATCGGGAAGAGATACTCCACCTCGTAGGTGTCCTTGGCGTAGTGGGCCAGCTCCTCGGGGTCGAGCCGCCGTACCCGCAGGTTCTCCGGCCGCAGCCCCAGCCGCAGATACCACTGGTGGCGCTCCTCCACCCAGTGGCGGTGCCACTCCTCGTCGGTCCCTGGCTTGACGAAGTACTCGATCTCCATCTGCTCGAACTCCCGGTCGCGGAAGATGAAGTTGCCGGGCGTGATCTCGTTGCGGAAGGCCTTGCCGATCTGGGCCATGCCGAAGGGGAGCTTGCGACGGGTGGCGGTGAGCACGTTGTCGAAGTTGACGAACATGCCCTGGGCCGTCTCCGGTCGCAGGTAGACGGCGCTGGCCTGCTCCTCCACCGGCCCGACGAAGGTCTTGAACATGAGGTTGAACATGCGGGGCTCGGTGAGCTCGCCGCCGCACTCCGGGCAGCGGGCGACGCCGCCCTCCGCGACGTGACCGTGGACGCCCGCCGCCACACGGCCTTGCAGGTCGTCGGCCCGAAAGCGCTTCTTGCACTCCCGGCAGTCGACCATGGGGTCGGCGAAGGTGTCGACGTGGCCGCTGGCCACCCAGACGCGGGGGTTCATGAGGATCGAGGCATCCAGGCCGACGATGTCGTCGCGCTCCTGGACCACGGCCTTCCACCAGGCGCGCTTGATGTTGTTCTTCAGCTCCACGCCCAGGGGGCCGTAGTCCCAGAACCCGCCGATGCCGCCATATATCTCGCTGCTCTGGAACACGAAGCCGCGGCGCTTGCACAAGGAGACCAGTTTCTCTACGGTAGCTTTGGTGGACATAGGCTCCTGAACCTCAACGAAAGACTACCCTGCTTCCGGCGCAATAGGGGGCGAAAAACCTGCCTGCCGGCAGGCAGGCCTGGCTCGAAGTTATCAGCTTCCCCAGGCAAAGTAAAGCCTGCCCCTGAGCCTGTCGGAGGGCCCGCAGGTGCATGCCCCCAGCGTTCGCGCACGATTGGGCTCTCCAATGCCGCACCCTGATGGCCATTAAGATGTAGCGGAGGCCTTCAGGCCTCCATGACATGCCTTCAGGCCTCCATGACATGGGGTGGAAGCCTAAAGGCTTCCGCTACTTCCTTCCGCTACATCGCGCTATGCTGGGCTTGAGCTCTTATTCTCTTAATGACCATAAGGGTGCGGTCGTGGAAACATCCTCCCCGACGTGGTAGTCTTAGCAGACGTAGGGCTCGCTACTAGACGGAGGTTACAGCCAATGCGTTTCCTTCTCGGGTTCCTCCTGGGGCTAGGTGCGGCCGGCGTCGTGGCCCTGGTCATGACGCCCCAGCCCGGCCACGTCATGCGACAGGTGATCGCCCACAAGGCCCGCGAACGCTGGCAGGCCGCCAGGCCTGCCTGCCGGTAGGCAGGGAGGGTAAGCGTGACACACTCTGACGGTCGCCGAGGAGAGCCCCTGTCATCCTCCGACCAAAAGCTCCTCATCGTCATCGCCGCCGACGAAGATGCCGACCGCCTGCTGGAGAAGATGGCCCAGGCAGGCCATCCAGCCACCAAGATCAGCAGCACCGGCGGCTTCCTCCGTCGCGGCAATGCCACCATTCTCTCCGGGGTGGCCGCCGAAGCCGTGGATAGGGTGCTGGCCATGGTCAGGGCCGAGTGTCAGCCCCGCCAGGAGTACATTCCCGTCCAGGCCCTCCCCTTTCCGGGAAGCCTGGCGTCCGGTCAGCCCCTCCAGGTGCGGGTGGGCGGTGCCATCGTCTTCGTCCTGGACATCGAGCGCTCGGAGAAGGTCTAGCGCCATGACCAGCGGCGAACCGGGCCAGAAGATTGCCATGATCCTGGAGGGCTTCCCCACCGGCCCCTTCCAGGGCAACTGCTTCATCGCCGGCTGCCAGGCCACCAAGGAAGCGATGGTCGTCGACCCGGGCGACGATGCCCCGGACATCCTGGCCGCCCTCGAGCGGCTGGGCCTCACCGCCAGGCTCATCGTTCTCACCCACGAGCACATCGACCACATCAGCGCTGTGGAGGCGGTGCGCGAGGCCACCAAGGCCCCGGTGGCCATGCACCCCATCGCCTATGAATACACCGCCTACCAGAGCGAAATGGCCATGATGTGGCTGGGTCGCCCCTTGCCAC
>CAYGYF010000070.1:0-7830 GCA_964354065.1 uncultured Dehalococcoidia bacterium
TGGCCCTGAACAACCTGATCCGCAGCCAGTTCCCCCGCGACACTCTCTACATCCTGGGCTTCTCGGCCTACGCCCGCGAGCTGACCGCCGAGCAGCTCCCCTACGTGCGCTGGGACGAATCGGTGCTGGGGACGAACATGCACCACGCTTTCATGCTGGCCCAGCAGCTACTGTCCAAGCACAAAGGGGGCACCCGCCAGGTGATCATGATCTCCGACGGTGAGCCTACCGCCCACCTGGAGCACGGCCGCTCCTATTTCGCCTACCCGCCCAGCCCGATCACCATCCGCGAGACACTGAAGGAGGTGCGGCGGACCACCCGCAAGGGGATCGTCATCAACACCTTCATGCTGGACCGCAACTACTACCTCAAGGAGTTCGTGAACCAGATCGCCCGGATGAACAAGGGGCGCGTCTTCTACACCACGCCCG
Organism: uncultured Dehalococcoidia bacterium; assembly: GCA_964354065.1. GTDB lineage: Bacteria > Chloroflexota > Dehalococcoidia > SM23-28-2 > SM23-28-2 > JAUYDU01. Next base: position 433 of record CAYGYF010000070.1, read on the forward strand.
ACAGGCTGGGCCAGTACATCCTGGTGGACTACGTGGCCCAGAAGCGCAAGCGCCTCAGCGGCATCTAGTGTCCACCCGGGGCACGTATCCCCGAACCCCGACCCGCCCGCCGACGTAGCGGGTTCTATGCCCTCTGCGGGTTGAGACCCGCAGCTTCATAGATTCGACGCTAGAAGCTGCGGGATTCATCCCGCAGTGTTGATTTAGACACCCACCAACCGCGAACCCGTTATCTGCTGCCTCTCTTTGACTGCCCAGAGTATAATGGTTAGCCGGAAAGGGAAATGAGAGGGCCCAGTCCCATCCGGCTCGCCCGTATGTCGCCTGAGCGCCGCCTGCTGGCAGCGGCGCTGCTCCTCTTATCCCTGCTGGTGCTGGGCGTCGCGGGCTACATGCTCATCGAGGGCTGGTCGTTCCTGGACGCCCTCTACATGACGGTGACCACCGTCACCACCGTCGGCTTCCGGGAGGTGCGGCCCTTGAGCGATGGCGGTCGCATCTTCACCATCTTCCTGGTGCTGTTCGGAGTGGGAACGGCCTTCTACATCCTGACCTCCCTGGTGGCTACAGTGGTGGAAGGGGATCTGGGCCTGTTTCTGGGGGTACGCAGAATGAAGGGAAAGATCGAGGCCTTGCGCGACCACTACATCCTGTGCGGCTTCGGCCGGGTGGGAGAGGAGATCGCCCGCGAGTTCAAGGCGCGGGGCATCCCCCTCGTCGTCGTGGAGTCCAACCCGGAGGCCCTGGAGCGGGCCCGCCGCCACGACTACCTGCTGCTGGAAGGGGACGCCGCCACCGACGCGACGCTCCTGGACGCAGGCATCCGCCGCGCCCGTTGCCTGCTGGCGGCCTCCGACTCCGACGCCGGCAATACCTACATCGTCCTCACCGCCAAGGCCCTCAACCCCCGTGTGTTCGTAGTGGCTCGCGTCGGCCAGCCGGTCAGCGAGGCGCGGGTGCGCCGGGCGGGTGCCAACCGGGTCATCTCGCCCTACAGCATCGGCGGGCGGCGCATGGCCCTCTCCGCCCTTCAGCCCCTGGTGGTCGACTTCATCGACACCCTGGCCGCCGGCCGCCACGGCGAGCAGATCCTGGCCGAGCTGGAGGTCAGCCAGGAGTCTGCCCTGGCCGGCCTGACCATCGAGGGCTGCTTCCAGAGCTGCCCCGGCGCCACCGTCCTCGCCCTCCAGAAGGCGACCGGCGCCCTCCAGGTGGGCCCGCGGGAATCGACCGTCCTGGAGCTAGGCGACCGCCTGATGGTGCTAGGGGACGAGGAGGACCTGGAAGCCCTGCGGCCGGCGCCGCCTGGCGAGCGAGCGGAGGAAGCGGCGGGAGAGCGGGCATAGCACCTACTTCGGGCTATGCTCGTGGGACTCTTCCCCGACCCAGCCGTCGTAGCTGCAGGGCTTTTGGCCACTAAGAGAATAAAGGCTCAAGCCCAGCATAGCGCGATGTAGCGGAAGCCTTTAGGCTTCCACCCCATGTCATGGAGGCCTGAAGGCCTCCGCTACTCTTCCCCGACCCAGCCGTCGTAGCTGCAGGGCTTCAGCCCTGCCTGGTGTCGAATTATTTTGTTCATGACCATAAGGTCTGGAGCTACTTGGGGCTGCATTCGTGGGGCTCCTCCTCCACGTAGAACTGGAAGAGGACGCCGCCGCTATCGCGGGGGTGAATGTAGGTCTCGGCCCAGCCGTGGGAGCGGCGGACGCCACCCCAGGGCTCGATGCCGTAATTGCGGATGACGGCGGCCCAACACACGTGATCCAGTCGCTTAATGCCTGGCACTAGCCTGTCCTCCAGTTCTAGCGGAACTCCATCACCACTACCGTCGTGGTAGGGAGGAGTGTCCCCTCCTCCAGGACCAGCGTATTGCTCCCCAGCCGGCGCACCGTTTTGCCCTCCAAGAAAGGCTGCACGTCCGCCAGCTTGTCGCTATCCTTGAACCCGACCACGTCGGTCTTGTAGTGCATGGGCACCACCAGCTTAGAGTCGAGCTGCCCCATCACCCGGGTGGCCTCCGCCGGGCCGATGGTGACGTAGCCGCCGACGGGCAGGATGAGGATGTCCACCTGTCCCACTGCCGCCACCTGCTCTTCGGTCAGAACGTGGCCCAGGTCACCGGCGAACAGGATGCGCATGCCGGCCACCTCGAACAGGAACATACTGTTCTTGCCCCGCTCGGCGCCCTGCTGGTCATCGTGGAAGGTGGGGATGGTGCGGATGCGAACATCGCCGATGGTCTCGTCGATGTCCGCCCAATCGCCGTCCTGGAGGCCCTTCAGCACGCGGACGCCGGGGCCGGCGACATCCACCTTGTTGTGATCGAAGTGGTCGTGGCTGACGGTAACAACGTCTACCTTAGGGAGCTCAGGTTTCGGGTAGCCAATGTCTGAATTGGGGTCGATGAGGACGGTGGTGCCACCGGGGCTGGTCAGGAGGAACATCGAGTGGCCGAACCAGGTGAGGCGGAGCGTGCCGGGCGCCACCGGGCTGGCACCAGGGGAAGGGCTGCCTGTGGCCGCCGGGCCCTCCTTCTCGCCAGCGCAGGCCGCCCCCAGCGCGGCGAGCCCGAGAAGAAGCAGAGCCAGGACAGGAAAACGGTTCATCGTGGCGTAGCAATCTCCAGCAGATGGGGTCTTCTCCATGATAGCTGTCGCTCCCCTTCTGTCAACAGCGATCAGGGCCGGTCTGCCTTGCCCCCTCCCCACCCCCAGGGTAGTATGGCCACGGAACGAACCACCCATGAAATCGGCCCTGGTCATCATTAATCCCGTGTCCCCTAATCTGCCCGCGCGCTGGCAACTGCGGGAAGCCGCTTCCTGGCTACGGCAGCGGGGCTGGCAGGCCGACTGGGCCTTCACCCGCGCACCAGGCAATGCGACGGCCATCGCCGCTGGCGCCGCCCGAGAGGGGCGGTCGCTGGTGGTGGTCTGCGGCGGCGATGGCACCATCAACGAGGCTGTGAACGGGCTGGCCGGCAGCGATACGCCTCTGGCGGTCATCCCCGCCGGCACAGCCAACGTCTGGGCCAAGGAGGCGGGTATCCCCCGCCAACCGGTGGCCGCCCTGGAGGTGGCTATCGCGGGGCAGGCGCGACGTATCGACCTTGGTCGGGCCAGCCCGTCTTCAGGCAGGCACGAGGGGCGCTACTTCCTGCTCATGGCGGGCGTGGGCCTGGACGGCCAAATCGCCGCCTCCCTGCCGTTGAAGATCAAACGATATGCTGGCGCCACTGCCTACGCTATCACAGCCGTTCGGGAGTCTTTGTGCTACCAGGGCTCATCGGTGAAGCTAGTGCTCGATGGCGAATCCCTGGACACCAGACTTCTGATGATGGTGGTGGGGAACACCCGCAACTATGCCGGCGTCACCCAGATCACCCGTCGGGCCTACGCCGATGATGGCCTCCTGGACGTCTGCCTTTTCCAGGGGCGGGACACGCTGGACATCATCGTCCACACGTTGCGAGTAATGGCCCAGGCGCACCTGAAGGCCAGCTCCGTCCTCTACCGGCGAGCGCGGCGAGTGGAGCTGCACAGCGATATCCCCTTGCCCGCCCAGCTTGATGGCGACTTCTATCCCGGCAATCCGAGCGTGTTCGAGGTCGTGCCCGCCGCTCTCACGGTGATGGTGCGGCGGCGTGACCTTCCCCTGTTTCGACGCCGCGAGCCTCCGCCATAGGCTGGACCGAGTCGCCGGCCACCTGGAACAGGGCCGCGCCGGCCAGGAAGTCCACCGAGAACCGATCCAGGTCGGTGGCCGTGACCAGCACCTGCTCGTAGTCGGCGATGGCAGCCATCGCCCTGACCCGGCGCTGGCTGTCCAGCTCCGAGAGGACGTCGTCCAGGAGGAGGACGGGCGACTCGCCCCGGCGCTGGCGGAGGTAGCTGGCCTCGGCCAGGCGGAGGGCCAGGGCGATGGTGCGCTGCTGGGCCCGCGAAGCGAAGGCTGCCGCCGAGGCGTCGTCAAGCTGGAACACCAGCTCATCGCGGTGGGGGCCGAGAAGGGTGGCGCCGGCCCCGATCTCCCGCTGGCTCCAGCGGCCCAGGACGTGGGCGAAGGCGGCCGCCAGCTCGTCCTGGCTGAGGGAGGCCGCCTGGGGGCCGTCGACCGCCCCACCAAGCTGGGGCTGATAGACCAGGGCCAGCTTCTCCCGGCCCTCGGTCAGAGCAGCGTGGGCGGTCCTGGCCAGAGGGCCGAGGCTGCCCACCGTCAGGGCCCGTGCCCGGACGATGTAGCTCCCCTCCCGCACCAGCTCCTGATTCCAGAAGCTCAGCTCGTCTCGCCCGGCCGTGCCCTCCTGCACTCGCTTCAGGAGGTGGTTGCGTTGGAGGAGCACCTTGGCGTAGCGCTGGAGGGCTCGCAGGTAACCACTATCCACCTGGGAGATGGTGATATCGAGGTAGCGACGGCGGAGGGACGGCGGGCCGCTGATCACATCCATATCGTGGGCGGTGAACAGCACAGCGTTGAGTTGGCCTACGGCGTCGCCCAGGCGCTTAGCGACGCCGTTCACCCGCACGACCTTGTGGGCATGGGGGACGCCGCCGGGGCGGCCCTGCCTGCCAGCAGGCACGGCGGGACCTGTCGGGGCGCCGCCAGCGACGACGGCCACCTCCAGGCGCAAGGGGCCGCTACGCCCGTCCACCTCCGCCACCAGGCGGGCCAGGGGCGGCCCGCCTCCGGCGGGGGAGGCCTGCCAGCGGATGAGTTCGCCGTCGCTGTCCGCCCGCGGCGAACGCAGGGTGGAGAGGAGATAGACCGCCTCCAGGAGGTTACTCTTGCCCTGGGCGTTGCTGCCCACAACGACCACCGGCCCAGCGGGGAGAGAGATGTCCAGCCGGGGAAAGTTTCGATAATCGAACAATCGGAGGCGGCGCACTCGCATGGCAAGCCTGCCCCGACCAGTCGGGGCGCCACCATTATAGCTTAGGGGATAGGGCAGGAAAGAGAGAGGAGCCGACGCCAGCGAGGAGGAGCGCCTACACGGCGCCCGCCCTCGCCTGGACGACGGCGGGCTCCTCATGACGCTGGACGGCCAGACAGAAGGTGCTGCCCCCCTCGCCACTCTCCAGCCAGATGCGGCCCCCGTGCAGCTCCGTCAGGGACCTGGCGATGGCCAAGCCCAAGCCCAAGCCCATGCCGGGCACGCGTCTGCCAGAACCGTCCCTACCGCGATAGAAGGGCTCGAAGATAGCCTCTCGTTCGTCCTCGGGGATGCCGGGGCCGGTGTCGGACACGCGGATGATCACCTCGTCCCCATCCTGGCGTACCTCGACGGCGATGCGCCCGCCGGCGGGGGTAAAGCGATTGGCATTGGCGAGGAGGTTCAGGAGTATCTGTTCGAAGCGCCGCTGATCCACCATGACCTTGGGCCCAGGCGTGTCGAAGCGCAGATCGAGGGCCTGGTTCTTGACTTGGATGAGGGGAGAGACGAGGGTGCAGGCGGCAGCCACTATCTCGCCAACTCCCACAGACTCCAGGTTCAGCTCCGGCTGGCTGCGGTCCAGGCGAGCCATGCTCACGAGGTCGCTGATGAGGGTGCTGAGGCGATTGATGCCGCGGACGATGTTGCGGATGAGTTGGCCCCGCGTACTATCGGCGGCCGATCTGTCCTCCTCCAGCAGCATCTCGGCTGAGGTCTTGACAGAGGTGAGAGGCGTCCGCAGCTCGTGAGAGACGGTGACGAGGAAGTCTCTCCGCATCTGGGCCAGCTCTTGCAGGCGCTCGGCTCGCTTCTTCTCTTCATCGTAGAGGCGAGCGTTGTCCAGGGCGAGGCCAACGGCGATGCCGATGGCGCTGAGCAATCGCCGGTCGTTGAAATCGGATGTGGCGGCGTCACCCATCAGCCCGAGGACACCGATGACCTTGTCCAAGGAGAGGAGGGGCACGTAGGCCAGGGAATAGAATTCGCTGAACCAGGAGAACCAGGGGTCTTCAGCCGTAGTTGGCTTGACTACCACCTGACCGCGCCGTACCGCCTCCTGAAGCTCGCTCTGAGCCAGCGGGATGTGCGGCGCCATCTTGAGCCAGCGCTCAGGAAAGCCTTTGGTGGCCACTGGCTCCAGCTCTAGCAGGTTAGGGTCTATCCAGGCCACCACGGCCGCTTCCGCCCCCAGGAGCTGAGCCACCATCTCGGCGCTGGCGTGACAGGCCTCCTTGAAACCCCGCAGAGGGCTCAACTCCACCGCCAGCTTCACCGGGTAGACGCCTCTCCTGGTTAGGCGATGAATGTGAGCGAAGGTCACCTCGATGGCCAGGATGGTGGTCGCCCCCATCGTCAGGAAGATCAAGACGACCTGAGGAAGGGACAAGCCGAAGCCAAAACGGTAGGTGAGCACGAGAGCGAGGATGGCCGCAGATGCGCCGATCCTCGTCCACCACTTGAGGAGGCGAACATCCCTCAGAGCGTCGCCAGGGAAAGGATGGTGTCTGACTGTTGACATGAACTGGCCTCGGCAGGCTCCCCAACATATAAGACATTGCTGGCCCCCTCCTGTTACAGGTTCTTGTCGCCAGTCAGGGAATTCGTTATGTAAGGCTACCGCCGGGGAGTGCCCCAGCCAACGACAAGGCCCCAGGCGGCGCTGCCCCTGTCGGGCAGGCTCACCTGGGGCCTTGGCTATTCGCCCCTAGGGGAAGTGGTCTTTTCTGCTAGCGGTCCCGCCGTCTGGCTGACCAGGCGACGCTCCCCACGCCTGCCAGCATCAGGATGGCGCCGGCGCTCAGGAAGAGCACGGCCCAGGGCCAGCTCGTCGGCGACAGCGCCCAGCCGCCTCCCGATGGCGGTGGACCAACGGGGGTGGCCAGCGTCGGTGCTTGTGTCGGCGTGGGCGCAGGCGTCAGGGTGGGACTAGGCGACGGTGAGGCCACGACTGCCGCCGCCGTTGCCGAGGGCGCCGGAGGGGCCGTAGCCGTCGCGGTGGGCGTCGCCGTCGCTGTCGCCGTCGCCGTCGCCGTCGCTGTGGGCGTAGCCGTCGCTGTCGCTGTCGCCGTCGCCGTCGCTGTCGCCGTCGCTGTCGCGGTGGGCGTGGGTGTGGGGGTCTCCACCGGCACGCAGGGCACTTCTAGCGGAGTCTGGCGAGAGTCGCCGCTGCCAGTCACGTGGGCATCCTTGGGCGCGCTCAGCGTGTTGTCGAAGGTGAAGGGGCCGTGGGTGCTCGCCTTAGTGCAGTGGATGGTGTAGACCTCGTCCACCGGCACGTCCACGCTGTACGGCAGGGTCACCTGCTGCGGGGCGGGAGCCGAGCTGACCGTACAGTCCGCAGGCGCGGTCGCCGCGCTGGTCAGCGTCGCCGTCACCGCAGCCGCCGCGTACGGCCCGTTGTTGTGCAGCACCTTGTGCAGGGTGATCAGCTTGTTCTCGCTCACGTCGATGTCCGTGGGCGGATTGACGAT
>CAYGYF010000071.1:0-7658 GCA_964354065.1 uncultured Dehalococcoidia bacterium
TAAGGCGGGGGCATGCCTGGCGCTCTCGATGCCCCAGCCTTCTCCGCTATCCGCAGAGGCGGAGTCCGCAAGGCGGACAGGCTGGGGTCGTGGAAAAACCTACCCACCAACGGTGCACCGATCACCATCGAGGGGGTAACTTGACTACCCCCCCCGCTGGTGGTATTCAGTAATTGAATATTCACATTCTGTTCTCATGCCTCGAAAGAAGTCTGACCTCTCCACTGCGGAATACGCTATCCTGGGCCTGATCTACCAGCAGCCCAGGCACGGCTATCAGATCGCCCAGGAGCTGACGCCGAACAGCGGCCTTGGCCTCGTCTGCCCCCTGCGTCTGAGCAACGTCTACTTCCTCCTGAGCAATCTGGAGCGGCGCGGCCTCATCGAGGTCGACCACCGCAGCCAGGACGTCTACCCGCCCAAGACCGTCTTCAAAGCCACCGCCGCCGGCCGGCGCGCCTTCCAATCCTGGATCTGGCAGCCGCTCACCCGTCTGCGCCAGGTCCGTTTCGATTTCCTGCTCAAGGTCTACTTTCTGGGTGAGCGCGACAGCGAGGGCGTTCTTCGCCTGCTCGACCAGCAGATCGAGTTCTGCCGGGGCTATCTGTCCCAATGGACGGCCCTCACTGAATCGGCGGAGCCAGCCAGCTTCGATCGCCTGGCGATGCAATCGAAGGTGGCCGCCGCCCAGGGCACCCTCGACTGGCTGATCGTCTACCGCCAGCGCCTGGGCTAGTCCAGCTTGCCGAGGGAAACTCCGAACATCGCCTGCCTCCTTGCCTTCCCCTTCCCGCCCCTATATCGCCTGGATCTGGCGGATGATCTCCTTCAGCCGCTCCCTATCGCCCTGGTGGCGGATGGGCATGAAGAACCCGGTGCGATCGACGATGCCACCCCAGCGCTCCTTGATCCTGGCCGCCACCTGGTCGTAGGTGGCCATGATCGCGAACTGCTCCAGCATCTCGTCCGTGATCTCCCGCCCCATCTCCAGCCAGCGGCCCTCGGCCGCCAGGCGATGCAGCTTGAGACAGGTATCGCCCCAGCCGTGGATGTCCAGCACGCCCTTGTAGGTGCGGGTGGAGCCGTAGAAGGCGACCTGGGTGCGCACGGCCTGCTTCTGCCTGGCGACCTCTTCCTCAGTCTCGCCGGTGATCACGAAGCCGCCGCCGGTGATGTCGATGTCCTTGAGGGAGCGCCCGGCCTTCTTGGCCCCCGCCTCGATGTTGGGCAGGACCACTTCCTCGAGGTACTTAGGGGTGCAGAAGCCGTGCAGGCGCACGCCGTCACACAGCTCGCCCGCCAGCCGACACATGTAGGGGTTCACCGCCGAGATGTAGATGGCGATGTGGGGATGGTCGATGGGCCCGGGGTCGAAGAAGGGGGTCATCAGGGTGTAGGTGTAGTGCTTGCCCTGGAAGTTGGCGCGGGCGTTGTTCTGCCAGGAGTCCCAGATAGCCCGCAGCACCAGGATGTACTCCCGCAGGCGTGGCCCGGCTGGCCCCGTCCAGGGGGTGCTGTAGCGGCGCTCGTTGTGGCCCTTCACCTGGGTGCCCAGGCCCAGGAGAAGGCGCCCCCGTGACAGGACTTGGAGGTCCCAGGCCGTCTGGGCCACGGTCATCGGGCTGCGGGGAAAGGCGATCGCCACCGCCGAGCCCAGGCTGACCCGCTCCGTGCTGGCGGCGGCCAGGGCCAGGGGCAAGAAGGGATCGTGCCCCGCCTCGAAGGACAGGACGCCGTCGTAGCCGATCTCCTCTGCCTCCCTGGCGGCAGCGGCCACTCCGCTCAGGCCGATGGGCAAACCCGCCTCGACTTTCATGCTGCCCTCCGCTCACGGTGAGCCTGCCTCCGCCGGAGGCGGATCTGCCTCTGGCTGATGCCGGCAGGCAGGTTATGCCAAGCAAGCCGACAAGTCGGCCCCAATTCTATTGGCCGTCGCGCCAGAGCGTCAACCCTTCGCTTCGCTCAGGACAGGCCCAGCCCTCCAGACCGGCCGCCCGAAAACGGAGAGTTCCCTGGCAGCACCAGGGAACTCCCGAGCCAATGAGGTGCGGATTATCGGAAGGCTTCTCCGCCAAGGGCGGAGAGGCCCTGCACTAAGAAACTATCCTGCCCCTGGCTCTCAGTCCCGCATCCCCAGGATGGTCACCGAGCAGACTGAGCCCGGCCCACCCAGGTTGTGAGCCATGCCCAGGACGGGGTCCTTCACCTGCAAGCCGTCGGCGCGCCCCTGGAGCTGCTTAGTCACCTCGTAGAGCATGCGGCAGCCGGTGGCGCCGATGGGGTGGCCGAAGCACTTGAGGCCGCCGCTGGGATTGATGGGAATAGCCCCCTCCACGTCGGCCAGGCCGTCGCGGACGAAAGCGTTGGCCTCCTTCGGCTCACAGAAGCCCAGGTCACCCAAGTTGAACAGCTCCGTGCTGGTGAAGCAGTCGTGCACCTCGGCGAAGCTGATCTCCTTGCGGGGGTCCTTGATGCCAGCCTCGTCGTAGGCCATCCGCGCGGCCTCCTTGGTGGCAGGATAGCCGAGCCAATCGTAAGCTGGCCTGTACATGGGCCGGGTGGAGTGGATGGCCAGGGCATTGGCCTTGACCACCGTGTAGTCGTCCTTATGCTTCATTGTCTTGGCGATCTCCGGCCTGGTGATGATGATGGCCGCCGCCCCATCGGAGACAGCGCAGCAGTCGAAGCGGCCCAAAGGCCAGGCGATCATCGGTGCCGACAGCACTTCCTCCATGCTCACCGGCCGCCGGAAGTGGGCCTTGGGGTGGGTGGCCCCGTTCTTGTGGTTCTTGACCGCCACTCGCGCCAGGTCCTCCTTGGTCCAGCCCCACTCGTGGAAGGCGCGGGTGGCAGCCAGAGCGAACAGGCCCGGAGCGCTGGACTGGCCGAGCACCGGGTGCAGCGATTCGATGGGGATGCCGCTGGCGCCCTGGTCCATGAGCTTCTCCACGCCGCAGGCGAGGACGATGTCGTAGACGCCAGCGGCCACGGCGAAGCAGGCGTTGCGGAAGGCGTCCATCCCCGAGGCGCAGAAGTTCTCCACCCGCGTCACCGGCTTGCCGAAGAGCTTCATCGGCTCCACCAGGGTCGCCCCCGACACGCCGGTGAAGGGGTACAGCACCCCTACCCAGCCTGCCTCGATGTCCTTGGGCGTAAGGCCGGCATCATCCAGGGCCTCGTAGACAGCCTCTACCAGCAGGTCATCCTGATTCTTGTCCCAGATCTCGCCAAACTTGGTGCAACCCACACCGGCGATAGCTACTCTGTCCTTGATCCCTGCCATGTCTCCTCCTTCTGCTCCTGTAGAGGAAGGCTCCAGCCTTCCACAAGCCCTTCTGGCCCGACATGTCGGGCCGCTACCTCTAGCCTCCCCTTATTGGCTGACATTTCCAGTAGTAGTTGTGGAATGCCGCTCCCTCGTGGAGGCAGCGCAGAGTCAACTCCACCGGCATACCGATCTTCACCTCGGTGGGGTCGCAGTCCGTCATCTCCAAGAAGATGCGACCGCCCCCTTCCAGGTCCACAACAACCCTGGGGACGGGTATGTTCAGATAGGCGCCGCCCACCAGGTGGTCCAGGGCGAAGGTAAACACCGTGCCCTTGTGAGCCAGCTTCACGCTGTCTAGCTCATCCTTGGTGGCGCACTCTATGCACACCCGCGGCGGTGGGTACTGCACGGTGCCGCACTTGCGGCAGCGGGCGCCGTAGAGGGCAAGCTCCGTCTTGCTGTCGCGCCAGTAGATGACCGGCGACGATTTGGGAACGTACCGCTCCCGCTCCATGAGCTGGCGAAAGGCAGCGTAGGCGCTATAGTTGGGGAGCATCCGCTTGGTCAGAAGATAGGTCTGAAGCGCCCTCCTGCCTGGGGCAGCAGAGAAGCCATCGCTGACCTCCACCAGGAAGGCGTCGGCACCGTCGCCGTAGTTGGCCACCAGGAGCTTGTCGCCGGCTTTGGCCATGTCCAGGGCCGCGGCCAGCATCATCAACACCTGGGGCGTGCCCGTATTGCCCAGCAGCAGGAAACCCGTGTCTTGAAGCTGGGGCATCTCCAGACCCAACTGGCGAGCGAGCGCGCCGTGGCTACGAGGGTCGCCAGCAGAGAGGACGGCCTTGGCGATGTCTTTGGGGCCGACACCCTCCTTCTCCGCCACTGCCTTGGCGGCTGCCACCATGCTAGCCATGTAGCCGTACTGTGTCTCCACCCTCGGCTCGAAGGCCCGGACGTAGCGGTCGGTGGACCGCCGCCAGGGGCCGATGACCTCGCTGGTGACCGACTGGAAGCCGCGCACGGTGGCTGCGCCATCTTTGGACAGAAGGACGGCGCCAGCACCATCCCCCAGGATCTGCTCCCACATCGTCTCGGGCTCCGCCGGACGATTGTCCGCCGCCGCCACCAGCACGCTCTTGGCCGATCCGCTCTCGATGGCGTCGTAGGCCGCCCTCAGGGCCACGGTGGCTGAGCGCAGCGAATCGGTGAAATCGGCGGTGAAGATGTCGGGGCGCAGGTCCAGGGCAGCGGCGATGACCGGGGCGCACTGCTTTTCCGCATAGGGAGCGGTCGTGCTGGCGAAGTAGAGGGCGTCGATGCTGGCGGGGTCGACCCCTGCCAGGCACTCGAAGCCGGCGGCGATCGCCATGGTGATGCTGTCCTCGTCGGCGTTGGCCACCGCCCGTTCCCCCGGCACGCCGGGGATGCCCCAGGCCTGGCTCATCTCCTGCCGTGACAAGCGGTACAGGGGTATGTAGGCTCCGTAGGATGCTATCCCAACCATTCTGCCCTCCTTAGTTCAGCTTGGCCCGGCTGGCGGCAGGCGGCGCGGGCAACATGCTCCTCCTACCTGCCGCAGCAGGTGCCCAATGTGGGATCGTAGTAAGAACAGAAGACTTCGTCCCAATAGGGATCCTTGAAGAGGAAACCCCGCTCGCCCTGGCCCGCCAGAGGCGGGCTCTTCTGATCGTCGCGGCCTGGGGACGGGCGCTCTGCCGCCCGCCGCCGCCCCCGACCTCGATCGGGGTGGTCTGCCTTCGCTCTGTGGGGCCTGTCAACGACCTTCATCGCAAGTGGATCCGTTCATAGTCTACCCCAGGGCCCGTCATTGGACAATTGCCAGTTTTATTCTGGATTTGTCTTTCAGCGTGATAGGAGCTGCGCACCAGCGGCCCTGCCTCCACCTGGCGCAACCCCAGGCGGCGTCCCTCCTCGGCCAGCTCCTGGAACTCGTCGGGATGATAGTAGCGGGCCACGGGAAGGTGCCTGGGGGTGGGCTGCAAATACTGGCCCACGGTCAAGATGTCACAGCCGACCGCCGCCAGGTCAGCCATCACCTCCAGAAGTTCCTCTCGACTCTCCCCCAGGCCGACCATCAGGCCGCTCTTGGTCAGCACGCCGCGATCGAGGGTCTTGGCGCGACCCAGCAGCTCCAGCGAGCGCCGGTAGACGGCCTGGGGGCGCACCCTGGGATAGAGGCGAGGCACCGTCTCCAGGTTGTGGTTGAGGATGTGGGGGCGGGTGGCCATGACCGTAGCCAGCGCCTGGGGCGCGCCCCCGAAATCGGGGATGAGCACCTCTACGCTGGTGGCCGGCGAGCGGCGGCGAATCGCGCGAATGGTGTCGGCGAACACGCTGGCGCCGCCGTCCGGCAGGTCGTCGCGAGTCACCGAGGTGATCACTGCGTGCTTCAGCCCCAAGCGGCCCACCGCCTCGGCCACCCGCGATGGCTCCTCGGCGTCCAGGCCAGCGGGGCGGCCGCTCCTGACGGCGCAGAAGCCGCAGGCGCGAGTGCAGACGTCGCCCAGGATCATGAACGTGGCAGTGCCGGCCTCAAAGCACTCGCCGATGTTGGGGCAGCGGGCCTCCTCGCAGACCGTGTGCAGGCCCGCCCCCCGCAGCACCCCCTTCAGGCGCAGATAACGAGGCCCGCCGGGGAAGGGAACCCTGAGCCAGGGCGGCTTTCGAGCCTGGTGCGCGCTAAGCGGCCTGTGGTCTGTAGCCATCTGCATCCTCGCGGCGTCCTATCATAATAGCACGGCGCCAAGCCTTCGTTGCGCTCTGCCCTGTCTTCCGCCTATACTGGCCTCAAACCAGCGCAAACGAAAGCTTTCGAGGGGGAGCCCTTCTTTGCAGCGAGTGCTGTTCGTCGGTCACGGGAGCGATACCGTCCACGCCCTGAGCCGAGAGCTGGAGGCCCTGGGCTATCGCACTGCCATCTGTCCCGCCGCTGAGGCAGAGGCGACCCTGGTGGACGAGGAGCCACCCGATGTCCTGGTGGTAGACCTGACCACCGCCAGCGAGGAGCCGGCGCTGCCTCGCCTCTGGCGAGAGGCTGAAGGAGGCGAACCGCCGCCCGCCATAGCCCTCCTCGACCAGGGCCAGCTCCCCCAGTACGAGTTCCCTCTCGGCATCGACGACTTCCTCCTCCTGCCAGCCAGCGCCGGCGAGCTGGCTGCTCGCGTCCGCCAGGCGTTGCGGCGGCGAGTGCTCGTGCAATCGGAGGATGTCCTGCGCTGCGGCCACCTGCTCATCGACCCGGCCAACTACAAGGTCTTCGTGGGGGACAGGCCGGTGAACCTGACCTACAAGGAGTACGAACTCCTGCGCTTCCTGGCCACTAGCGCCGACAAGGTGTTCACCCGCGAGGCGCTGCTCAACAAGGTCTGGGGCTACGACTACTACGGCGGCGCTCGCACGGTCGATGTGCACATCCGCCGCCTGCGCAGCAAGATCGAGGACCGCCATCACTCCTTCATAGAGACCATCCGCAACGTCGGCTACCGCTTCCACGTCAGTTCCTGACCTATAGAAGTTTTCTAATCGATCCCCCCGTTAACATAGATTTAACCCCCATGTAATGCCTCGGTAACAATCCCCCTGTATCGTTGCAAGCAAGAACTCCTTGTGTTCCCCCAGCGGGGAACGAGCAAGTATAGGGGGTTAGGGATGCCTACCATCGATACGGGCGATACCGCCTGGGTGCTGATTTCGTCAGCCTTGGTCATGCTGATGACCCCGGGCCTGGCCTTCTTCTACGGTGGCCTGGTGCGGCACAAGAACGTCCTCAGCACCGTCATGCACAGCTTCATCGCCGTCGCCCTGGTCAGCGTCATCTGGGTGCTGTGGGGCTACAGCCTGGCCTTCGGCCCCGATCACGGCGGCTTCATTGGCGGCCTGGATTGGCTGGGCCTGCGCCATGTCGGTCAGGAGCCCGGACCCTACTCGGCTACCGTTCCCCACCAGGCGTTCATGCTCTTCCAGATGATGTTCGCCATCATCACCCCCGCCCTGATCACCGGCGCCTTTGCCGAGAGGGCCAAGTTCAGCACCTTTCTCGTCTTCATAGCCGTGTGGTCCACCCTGGTTTACGCTCCCGTGGCCCACTGGGTCTGGGCCAACGGCGGCTGGCTGCGGGAGCTGGGCGCGCTGGACTTCGCCGGCGGCACCGTCGTCCACATCAACGCCGGCGTGGCTGCCCTGGTGGCGGCTCTTCTCTTCGGCCGGCGCATTGGCTTCGGGCGCGAGCCCATGGAGCCGCACGACGTTACCTATGTCGTTCTCGGCGCTGCCCTCCTCTGGTTCGGCTGGTTCGGTTTCAACGCTGGCAGCGCTGTGGCTGCCGGCGGCCTGGCGACCAATGCCTTCGTGGTGACCAACACAGCGGCGG
>CAYGYF010000072.1:0-7658 GCA_964354065.1 uncultured Dehalococcoidia bacterium
CCGGCGCCCGTCGGCCCGCCCAGCTAGTGCCCGAGCCCCTGGCCGCCGCCATCGGCGCCCGCATTCCCGTGGGCTCGCCCCGAGGCCACATGGTGGTGGACATCGGCGGCGGGCGCACCGAGGCCGCCGTTATCTCCATGTACGGTATCGTCGTCAGCGAATCGGTGCGGGTGGCCGGCGACCGCCTGGACGATGCCATCGTCGCCTACGTCAAGCGCCGCCACAACCTGCTGATCGGCGACCGCACCGCCGAGGATGTGAAGATCGCTGTGGGCAGCGCCCTCTCCGTGGAGGAGGAGCTGACCACGGACGTACGCGGCCGCGACCAGATCAGCGGCCTGCCCAAGAACATCATCGTCACCTCCCAGGAGATCACTCAGGCTATTCAGGATCCCCTGGCCAGCATCCTCGGTGCCATCCGCGCGGTGCTGGAGCGCACCCCCCCGGAGCTTGCCTCGGACGTGGTGGATCGGGGCATCGTCCTGTCGGGAGGCAGCGCTCTCCTGCGCAACCTGGACCGCCTGATATCCCAGGAGATCGGCATCCCCTGCTCGGTAGCCGAGAATCCGATGGAGTGCGTAGCCGTGGGGGCCGGCATCGCCCTGGAGCATCTCGACCTCATCCGTCGCGCCCAGCCGCCGGAGGGCGACTTCCTGCCGGGCTACTAGAAGGACTACTTTGCCGGGATGGACAGGGACTTGAGGTAGTATGCCATCCTCTGGAGTTGGAGGACGGGGTCGACCGGGCGCACCTCCACCGCCGGCGGCTTGCGAACGGGTATGGGGGCGTAGTTGAGGATCGCCCTCACGCCGCAGCGCACCAAAGCGTCGATGACCTGCTGGGCCGCCTGCGCTGGTACGGCCACGATGCCAATGTCCACTGGCTCTGCCGCGAGGGTCTGCTCCAGCTCGCTCACGTCTTTGATAACCAGCGATCCTAGCTCCTTGCCCACGACATCCGGATTCACGTCGAAGGCATGGACGATACGAAAGCCCTGAGGGGCGAATCCACCGTATTCCAGAATGGCCCGGCCCAGCTCTCCCACTCCGATCAGGGCCATGCGCCACTGGCGATCGAGGCCCAGGATCAGCCGCAGTTCCCTCAGCAGCTTGCTCACATTGTAGCCCCGGCCCTGCTTGCCAAAGCGACCAAAGTAGCTCAGGTCCTTGCGGATTTGGGCCGGCGTTACCCGCAACCTCTCGCCCAGCTCTGCCGAACTCACCACCTCTTGCCCCTCGTACTGGAGAAGGGCCAGAGCGCGAGCATAGAGGGGCAGGCGCTCAACGACCACAGGCGAGATCCTGTCCGGTCTCGCTTGCCCTAGATTCTTCGCCAACTTCTACCTCTCGGGCCAGGCTGGGCCGCCCCTTGGCTGAGACTCGGCCCGTTTGTGTCTTCTTTCACATCTTATAATACCAGAGTTCACGGCCGTCAACTTGTCCTTCAGGGTGGCTGGTTCGTAGGAAGGGACCTGCCTGCCGGCAGGCAGGTATGATATACTCCCCTCGTGACCCCGGGATACGATGGGTAGACAGTCTACAGTTACGTTGTCACGTGCAACATCGACGGCCACTATCAGGAGGGCGTGTGCACCACCCTCGAGGTGACACGGGCATCGTGAGGCGATTACTCCTGGCGGTTGCGCTCGCTTCGGCCCTGGGGCTGCTAGCCGTGGCCTGCGGTAGCAGTTCCGCTGACCTTTCGGTGCCCACGCCTGGCCCCGGCGGCGAGACGGTGATCAGGGTCGAGATGCGGGACAACCTCTTCTCCCCCGCCAGCCTCACCGTCAGGACGGGGAAGAAGTACATTCTCGATCTGCGCAACAAAGGCAAGCTGGCCCACAACCTGCGGATAGCGGGCCCCGACAATGTGTATGACAGCGGCGATGACATCGTCTCCGAGCTCATCGCCGCCGGGCAGACCGGCAGCCTGGCGTTCACCTTCGACACGCCGGGCGTCTACAACTTTCGCTGCGACCCTCACGCAGTGGAGATGATCGGCACGCTCACCGTGTGGGAGCCGCCCCCGATAGTCCAGATTGAGTCGCCAACCCCGACTCCGACCGTTGAAGGGGAGCAGGGGGAGGAAGGGCCCACCCAGCCGCCGGCTGAGGCGCCGACTGAGACAGCCACCGAAACGCCCGCGGCACCGTAACCTCGACGTGCGCGTTAGCCTTTTGTATACTCGCTGGCCTTCTGGGCCACTCCCAGGAGCAGATCGGGGGGCTGCGGCAGGAAGAAGCCATCGGATGAAGAGACGGCAGAGCGCGATCCAACTGGCGGAGCGGATGCTGGCCGGCGATTCGCTGGCCCTGCCTCGCCTGATCAGCCTGGTGGAGGGGGAGAGTGCGGCGGTGGCCGAGATCATGCGCCGCATTGCCCCTCACACCGGCCGCGCCTACTGTGTGGGCGTCACCGGGCCTCCCGGCGCTGGCAAGAGCACGGTGGTGGACAAGCTCACCGTCCTCATGCGCCAGCGGGGCCTATCGGTGGGGATCGTGGCCGTCGACCCCTCCAGCCCCTTCACCGGCGGCGCCCTCCTGGGCGACCGCATCCGCATGCAGCAGCACTACCTCGACCCTGGCGTCTTCATCCGTAGCATGGCCACCCGCGGCAGCCACGGCGGCCTTCCCGGCACCGTCCAGGGAGTGATCAAGCTGCTCGATGCCAGCGGCCGCGACGTGGTCCTGGTGGAGACGGTGGGCGTCGGCCAGACGGAGCTGGACGTGGTCAACACCGCCGACATCGTCATCGTGGTGATGACGCCGGAGTCGGGCGACGCTGT
Organism: uncultured Dehalococcoidia bacterium; assembly: GCA_964354065.1. Taxonomy (GTDB): domain Bacteria; phylum Chloroflexota; class Dehalococcoidia; order SM23-28-2; family SM23-28-2; genus JAUYDU01. Next base: position 2,785 of record CAYGYF010000072.1, read on the forward strand.
CCAGGCCATGAAGGCCGGGCTGTTCGAGATCGCCGACATCTTCGCCATCAACAAGGCCGATCGCGAGGGCGCCCAGCGGATGAAGGCAGAGCTGGAGGCGATCCTGGCCATGAAGCCGGGGCAGAGCATCCCCGTGGTGCTCACCCAGGCCCACCGCGGCATTGGCATCGATGAGGTGTACGAGGAGCTGGAGCGGCGCCGTCGCATCCAGGAGGAGAACGGCGAGCTGGAGAAGCGTCGCCGTCAGCGCCGCCGCGAGGAGTTCCTGGAGCTGCTTCAGCGCCGCATCAGACGACGCTTCCTGGATTTCGCCGAGAAGGACGGTCAACTGATGGCCCTCACCGAACAAGTGGTGGCCGGGGAGCTCGACCCCTATTCCGCCTGCGCCCGCGTCCTGGACGACCGCCACTGGCTGGACAAATGGCTGAGCGAGGAGTGATGTAGCGGAGGCCTGCCTCCGCCGAAGGCGGATCTGCCTCTGGCTGATGCCGGCAGGCAGGCCTTCAGGCCTCCATGGCACGGGGTGGAAGCCTGAAGGCTTCCGCTACATGGCGCTATGCGGGGCTTGAGCCTTTGCTCCCTTGATGACCTTCAAGCGGCTGCAAGGGGCCTGCCCTGAGCGAAGCGAAGGGTCGTCATTCGGATGGGTAGAGCAGGAGCTTGCTCCCGCTGGAGGTCATCGAGGCTCAGGCGGCCGAGAGAAGCTCCAAACATGATCCTCCCCTCGCCGGCGCCGCTGCCGGGCTGGGGGCGGATTTACTTCGCCTTACCCTAATTATCCGACCTACGTCAAGAGGCGATTGGTTTGAAGTAGCGGATATCCAGGATGGAACCTCTACGTTGCCGCCGCGGCTGGAACACCGCCTCCACCCTCTGGCCGATCTCCACGTCTGCGGCCGCCGCCCCGCCGATGCGATGGACGAGCAGCCCGTCGGCCCCGTCCAGGCGGATCAGAGCCAGCACCTCGGGCCGGGCCAGCGGCTGACCGTCCAGGTCGAGATGGGCGACGGTGAGGGCCTCGATGCTGCCTTGTCGGCTTACCTCCAGCCATTGGCCGTCGAGGCTGGCGAAGCAGCGCTCGCAGTACAGGCGCGGTGGCAGGTAGGTGTATTCGCACTGCGGGCAGCGACTGCCCAGGAAGCGAGCGTTCTCCTTGAGCTCCCGGAAGAAGCGCTCGCCCGCCACCCCCATCGTGTAGGCGAAGCGCACCGGCATATCGCCGTGCCAGTAGCGGATGTCCTCGGGCTGGCTGATCTGCTCCAGGGAACCCATGGAAGAAAGACCTCCTAGTAGGGGCGGAAGTACTTAATGTCGCGGATGGAGCCCACCCGCTGCCGCGGCGGCTGCCAGACCGCCTTCACCCTCATGCCCACCTGCACGTCGTCCGGCTTCACTTCCTCCAGCAGGTGCATGAAGCCCATACCCTTACTGGCGCCGTCGATCTCGATCACGGCGGGAATGCTCGGCTCCGCCACGCGCACGGCGTCCCAGCGCAGGTAGGAGATGGAGTAGGTGTTCACCCGGCCGCTGTCCTTCAGGTACACCCACCGGTCGGTGGGCCGAAAACACTGCTCGCAGAACATGCGCGGCGGCACCAGTGTGCGGCGGCAGCGGTGGCAGCGCCGACCAATGATGCGCCCATTCTTCAGCTCGGCTAGGAAGCGGCCGATGGCGATGCCGGTGTCCCAGGCATAGCGGGCGTTGGGCTCGCTCTCGATCACCAGCACCCGCCCCTGGCTGATATCGCTATCGCTCAGGGGCGTGCCGGGGAACTCCCTCTCTGTCGTCACTCTCGCTGCCTCCTGCCCTAGATGCGCATCACTACGACGGTGCCCACCTGCATCAGGTCGCCCCAGGCCTGGGCCAGGCCGGTGGTGGGCTTGCCGGGCACCTGCCGCTTGCCCGCCTCTCCCCGAAGCTGCCAGAAGATCTCCGCCACCTTCATCAGGCCGGCAGCGGCGATGGGGTTGCCCACCCCTAACAGCCCGCCCGAGGGGCAGACGGGCAGGTCGCCGTTGCGCTGGGTCACCCCGTCGGCGGTAAGCTGGGGCGCCTCGCCCTTCCCGCACAGCAGCAGGCCCTCCAGGTGATGCAGCTCCTTGTAGGAGAAGGGGTCGTAGGGCTCGACGATGTTGATCTGCTTGCGGGGCTCGGTGATCCCCGCCATGCGATAGGCCATGCGAGCAGCGTACTCCACGTACTTGGGGTAGTACAGGTCGCGGTTCGTCCAGTAGGCGGAGTCCAGATGCCAGCCCACCCCGTCCAGCCACACCGGCTTGTCCGTCACCCGCTTGGCTACGTGCTCCGCGGCCAGAACGATGGCCACGGCACCGTCGGTGACCGGGCTGATGTCCAGGCGGTTCACCGGCCAGACCATGATCTCCGAGTTGAGCACGTCCTCGACGGTGATGTCTTCCGCCACCTGGGCACAGGGATGGTCCAGAGCGTTGCGCTTGTTCTTGACTGAGACCAGGGCGATATCCCGCTTGCTGATGCCGTGCACCGCCATGTAGCGGCGCATCTCCAAGGCGAAGATCCAGATCAGGTTGGGCTCCAGGGGGCGCTCCAGAATGTTGTCGAAGATGGTGAGGAAGGCGCCCTGCGGGTGGGGCAGGCAGGTGGACATCTTCTCCTCCGCCACTACCAGGCAGGTGTCGAACAGGCCCGAGGCCACGTGATACCAGCCCTGAATGGGGGAGAAGACACCAGTGCCGCCCCCCACAAAGCCCCGCATGACCGGCTTCTGCCAGGCGCCGGCGCCGTCGGCCAGGTATTCGCCCTTCATGTGGATGCTGTCGAACAGGTCGGGGCCGCTGCCGATGACCACGCAGTCGATGTCCTCGCGGGTCAGCTCGCACGACTCCAGGGCCATGCTGGCCGCCTGCCAGGACAGCTCGCGGCCCGTCTCCAGGGCGCGCCGCATGAACTTGGTCATGCCCGCGCCCACGACGGCTACTCTGCGCAAGCCCATCTCCTACTCCTGTTGAAGGTATCCTCAGCGTTGTAGCGGAAGGCTTCAGCCTTCCATTGTCGTGGAGGCCTCAAGGCCTCCGCTACTGCCCGAAATCGCGCGGGCAGGGCCAAAGCGCCCTGCAGCTACTCCCTACCGACCACCACCACGGCCCCCGTAGCCGTGGGCACGCCTCGCCACGATTGGGCCAGGCCCACCTCCACATCGGGGATCTGGCGCTGGCCCGCCTCGCCCCGCAGTTGGCGCACCACCTCCACCACCTTCTGGAGCCCGTTGGCCTCGCCCAGATAGCCCACCCCCAGGCTTCCCCCCGAGGGGTTCACCGGGAACTCCCCGTCCAGCAGGGTCAGCCCCTCTGCGGTGGCCAGACCGGCCTCGCCCGCGCGGAAGATGCTCAGGGCCTCTAGGTGCTGGAGCTCCTTGTAGGAGAAGGTGTCGTCCACCTCGGCGAAGTCGATCTCGCGGCTGGGGCTGGTGATGCCCGCCAGACGGTAGGCCTGCTGGGCGGCCAGGCGGGCGTAGACGGCTGTCCCCCACTGGCGGCTGTCCAGGGCGGGGCTATCGGTGCACCAGCCGGCGCCCAGGATCCAAACGGCGTCGGCCGCCAGTGCCTCGGCTCGGGCCTCCGAAGCCAGCACCACCACCACCGCCCCGTCGGCGGGGGCGCTCATGTCCAGGCGGCCCAGGGGCGAGAAGGTGGGCTCGGCTGCTAGCACGTCCTCCGCCTCCAGGTCCGCCCCGTAGGCCGCGGCCTCGTTGAACAGGGCATTGGTGCGATTCTTGGCTACCACCTCGGCGCACTGCTGGCGGGTCGTCCCCGACTCGGCCAGGTAGCGGCTCATCTCCAAGCCGGCCACGAAGCCGGGGTTGGCCCCCAGCGGGCGCACGAAGGCGGGATCGAGAGCCAGGGCCAGCACATGGTGGGGGGTGAGGATGTTGGAGGCCTTGCTGTGGGCCTCCACCGCCACCACCTCGAAGGCGCCGGTGAGGATCTGCATGTAGGCGGCGATCAGCCCCTGGAGGCCGTCGCCACTAATGGTGTGGACGGGCCGCAGGGCCGCCCCCAACTGGTCGGGGACGTACTCGTCGAAGATGCCGGTGCCCTCGTTGAGGTCCTCGGAGCAGCAGACGAAGCTATCGATATCGCGGCGGGGGTCGACGCCGGCGTCGGCGTAGGCCCTGGTCGCCGCCTCGAACATCAGCTCCTTGTAGGAGACGCCCGGGCTGGTGGCCCGGAACTGGGTGTGGCCGACGCCGACGATCGCTACCCGGTCTGCCATCGTTGCTCCTCTTGTCCTAGCAAAGCACAGCGTTAGGCATTATACCAGAAATTGGCCCTAAGAAGGACTGAATATAGGCTAGATTACAGCTTATCCTGCCGAGACAGATGTGGTATGCTTTTGGCCGCACGTTAAATGAAAGCGAGGTGAGAGTGATATGTCCAAACGAGTGGCCATCGTCGGCATTGGTCAAACCAAGCACGAGGAGTCGAAGGGCCACTACGTATACTACGAGAGCAGCTTCGAGGCATCCAAACGGGCCTTAGAGGACGCCGCTCTTGACCGGGGCGACCTCGATACAGTCATCGCCTCCGGTTGGGACGCTATAGACGGCCGCACCATCTCCGATATGCACACCTGCATGGCTATCGGCGGCTATCTCAAGGACTCTAGCCACGCAGCCGAGGATGGCATCATGGCCCTGGCGTATGGCTACCTGCGCATAGCCTCGGGCCTATTCGATATCGCCCTCGTGGCGGGCCACGGCCACCGCGAGGCATCCATCGACGCGGTGACCAGGATCGTCTTTGACCCCCTGTTCGCTCGCCCCGCGGGGCGTAACTACCTTATCACCATGGCCATGCAGGCCAACGCCTACATGCACAAGTACGGCGTGAGCAAGG